>JAZSMM010000302.1:0-4915 GCA_045535895.1 Treponema sp. | reverse complement strand
ATCTATTGTTTTTGATAGTATCTTGTTGTCAATTAACTTGGTGCCTGTAGTTCAGGGGTAGAGCACCAGATTGTGGATCTGGTTGTCGTGGGTTCGAAACCCACCAGGCACCCCTAGGCAGATGAGTTTGTCAGACGCGCGTTCGTAGCTCAGCTGGATAGAGCAACGGACTTCGAATCCGTAGGTCGCACGTTCGAACCGTGTCGGACGCAAACCTGCAAAGGGCCATTAGCTCAGCTGGTAGAGCAACAGACTCTTAATCTGTGGGTCGTAGGTTCGAACCCTACATGGCTCAGGAAGGCTGTCCAAGAGGACAGCCTTTTTTTTCAAAGATTTTATAGGTGCATATATGCTTTCAGATATAGAAATTGCTCAAAAAAACAAGATGGATTCCATCGTGCAAGTTGCCGCCAAAGTTGGACTTGCAGAACAAGACCTTGATTTGTATGGCAAATACAAGGCAAAACTTACTTTTTCTGCTCTTAAACGTCTTCAACAACAAGCAGAAGAAAAAAAAGGAAAACTTGTTCTTGTCACGGCAATAACACCGACTCCAGCAGGAGAAGGAAAATCCACGGTGTCCATTGGATTGGGCGATGGTCTTTCCAAAATAGGAAAGAAAGCCGTGATAGCCTTACGCGAGCCTTCTCTTGGTCCTTGTTTTGGCGTGAAAGGTGGTGCCTGCGGTGGCGGATATGCCCAGATTGTTCCTATGGAAGACATCAACTTGCATTTTACCGGTGACATCCATGCCATATCCATAACGAACAATTTGATTGCTTCTTTGATAGACAACCATATTCAACAAGGAAACCAACTTGGTATTGACCCTAGGACGATTACATGGAAGCGATGTGTTGATTTGAACGACAGGGTTTTAAGAAAAATAATCGTTGGTCTTGGTGGCAGATTGGAAGGTGTTCCAAGGGAAGATTCCTTCAGCATTTCTGTTGCCAGCGAGGTTATGGCTATTCTGTGTCTTTCCAAATCGATTTCAGAGTTGAAGGAAAGACTAGGTAATATTGTTGTAGGTTTGAACTATAACGGCGAATTTGTTTATTTCCGCGAGTTAAACGCTGTGGGAGCGGCTGCGGCTTTGCTAAAAGATGCATTTAGGCCGAATTTGGTTCAGACCTTGGAAAAAACTCCGGTTTTTGTGCATGGTGGTCCGTTTGCGAACATAGCGCATGGCTGTAATAGTGTCAATGCCACTACATGTGCCTTGGCTTTGGCGGACTATGTTGTAACAGAAGCGGGGTTTGCGGCTGACTTGGGTGCGGAAAAATTCTTTGACATAAAGTGCCGGAGTGCGGGCTTGATTCCTTCTGCCGCCGTGGTTGTTGCGACAATTAGGGCTCTTAAAATGCATGGTGGTGTCCCCCTGTCGGATTTGGGCAAGCCGGATTTGGTTGCTCTTGAAAAGGGGTGTGCCAATCTTTATGCCCATGTGCAGAATTTGGGTAAATTTGGTGTTCCTGTTGTTATTGCATTGAACAAGTTTTCGTCCGACACTATAGAGGAAATAGAACTGTTGACTAAGTTGTCAAAGTCCTTTGGGGTTGAACTTGTAATAAACGAAGGTTGGGCGAAAGGTGGTGAAGGAGCTGTTGACCTTGCCAATGCAGTGGTGCGTTTGTGCGAGGAAAATTCCGATTTTCACTTTATGTATGAATCGGACTTGCCGTTAAAAGATAAAATCGAAAGGCTTGCCTTGCAGATTTATCGTGCTAAGGCGGTGGATTTTTCTTCCGCGGCCCTAAAGAAATTGGAGCGATATCAAGCACAAGGTTATGGCGACTTGCCAGTGTGTGTTGCAAAAACCCAAAATTCCATTTCACATGACAAAAATTGGCGAGGGTTGCCTTCGGATTATGTGTTCCCAGTTAGGGACGTTCAACTTTATGCAGGGGCAGGTTTTGTCGTTGTTCTTGCAGGTGACATAATGACCATGCCTGGTTTGCCCAAGAATCCTGCGGCTTGTTCCATTGATGTGGATGATGACGGGGTGATTTCCGGTTTGTTTTGATACTTTAATTATTTCTGGTTTGACTTTGGAGGTAACAAATGGCACAGAAACTTGAGTGGCTGGATTCATATAGCATCGCTATAGAAGAGATTGACTTGCAACACAAAAAACTTTTGAGTATTGCAAATGAGCTTTACGACCTTTCTACAGGGGATAGTTCAAAATACAAGAACGAAGTTTCCAAAGCTCTGAAAAAACTTACAGATTATACTGAATACCATTTTTCATATGAAGAAGGGTTTCAAACAAAATATGGATATCCTCAGACTGATTTTCATAAAATGCAGCATGACCAGTTTATAAAGCAAGTCAACGCCCAAATTCAAAAATTGACTTCTCCTAGCCAAGATGACGGACTTTCTTTTTACGATTTTCTTGTAAAATGGGTTTTAAGTCATATTGCAAAGTCGGACAAAGTATGGGCCGATTTTGTTGTGGAAAAGATGCGTTCAAAGTAATAGACTGTATTGTAGAAGGTGTCGTATGAGTGATAATTGTTCCCATGATTGTGGAAATTGTTCCGCCGAATGTTCTTCTCGTGACATGCATGAAAAATTGAACCCAAAAAGCAGTGTGAAGAAAGTTGTCGGCGTTGTAAGTGGCAAAGGCGGTGTTGGCAAGTCTCTTGTAACTTCCATGTTTGCTGTGAGTATGAGTAAAAAAGGCTACAAGACAGCCATTCTTGATGCCGACATTACAGGTCCGTCCATTCCCAAGGCGTTCGGTTTGGGCAAGGAACGTGCTGTTGGCGGTGAGAACGAGATTTATCCTGTTGTCAGCGGTGGCGGAACCCAACTAATGTCCATCAATTTTTTGTTACCCAATGAAACTGATCCTGTGATTTGGCGAGGTCCTGTTATTGCCGGTGCTGTCAAGCAATTTTGGTCTGATGTGGTCTGGCAGGACGTGGATTTTATGTTTGTGGACATGCCCCCTGGAACAGGTGACGTTCCATTGACTGTTTTCCAGTCTTTGGCGGTGGACGGAATTGTAGTGGTTGCAACTCCTCAAGAACTTGTTGGAATGATTGTAGAGAAAGCCGTTAAAATGTCACAGATGATGAACATTCCTGTCTTTGGAATAGTTGAGAACATGAGTTACGTCAAATGTCCGGATTGTGGCAAGGAAATAAAACTGTTTGGCGAAAGCAATATAGACAAAATTGCTTGTGCCTACAACATTCCTGTCCTTGCCAGGCTTCCGGTGGATCCAACGGTTTCACATGCCTGCGACGAAGGAACGATAGAGTCTTGCGATGTTTCTGCGTTTGACCAAGCAGCTGAATTTTTTGAAAGAATGTTAAAAGGGTAGGTTATGGGTGATGTTCCGCATGTGAGAATGTCAAAAGAAGAGGAGCGGGCGGAGTTGGAATCTACTTCACTGGCCGCAGCCAACGCAATGAAACTTTTTCGTGATGGCTACAATTGCAGCCAGGCCGTGTTCTGTACTTTCGCCCCTCGGTTTGGCCTGGACGCCGATGTTGCCGCCGGTATTTCTTCTTCCTTCGGCGGAGGAATGGGTCGAATGCGGGAAGTTTGCGGTGCTGTTACGGGAATGTTCATGGCTGCGGGTCTTGCCAAAGGATACAGAGAGCCGGAGGCAAAGACAGAGAAAACCATGCATTATGAGTTGATTCAAAAAATTGCGGACAAATTTCGTGAATTGAATGGTTCCATTGTTTGCCGTGAACTTCTTGGGCTTGCTCACGGCGGAGCCGACAATCCAAAGCCTGACGAACGTACAAAAGAATACTATCAAAAACGTCCCTGTGAAATTCTTGTAGGACAGGCAGCCTCCATTCTTGAAGAAGTATTGAAGAACTAGAACTACTAGCCAAAATCATTAAAATTTTATCCAAACTTTTCATTGCACTTTCAGCTCAATGGGTTTATAATGTCTTCAACAAGCGTATTTTGGAGGTAAGAATGGCAAAGGTTCTGTCAATCATATTAGGCGGCGGTAAGGGAACCAGATTGTATCCCTTGACAAAGGAAAGGTCAAAGCCGGCTGTTCCGTTTGGAGGAAAACATCGTATAGTCGATATTCCTATTTCTAACTGTATCAACTCTGGTTTTCATCAGATTTATCTGTTGACGCAGTTCAATTCTGCTTCGCTCCATATGCATATTGCAAATGCATATAACTTTGACCGTTTTTCCAGAGGCTTTGTGGAAATTCTTGCTGCGGAACAGACATTGGAGCATTCCGGCTGGTATGAGGGAACGGCTGATGCTGTACGCAAGAACTTTATTCATTTCAAGACGCAAAAGCCCACGCATTATATCATTCTTTCTGGGGACCAGCTTTATCAGATGGATTTGAAGGCTTTCCTTGACAAGCACATCGAATCTGGTGCGGATATTACTATTGCCACTACTCCTGTCAACCGTGAGGATGCTTCTGGGTTTGGCATAATGAAAATAAACAAGAGCCAGCGCATAACGGCTTTTATGGAAAAACCTGCAAAAGATCTGAACATAGACGATTGGAAAATTCCTGCCTCCGACCACGAAGGAATACCGGAAGGAAAAGACTACCTTGCCTCTATGGGTATATACATTTTCAATGCCGACACAATGGAAGAAGCCTTGGACAATGATTTTACGGACTTTGGAAAAGAAATTATTCCAAGTGCAATAAAAAATCGCAAGGTCAACTCCTATGTCTATAACGGGTATTGGGAAGACATCGGAACCATCCGAAGTTTTTATGAAGCCAATTTGGATCTTACAAGAATCAACCCGAAATTCAATTTTTATGATGAGGAAATGCCTATTTATACTCACCCCAGAAATTTGCCTCCGTCAAAACTCAACAAAGCCGACATGGACAGGTCCATTGCGACGGAAGGATGCGTTATCACGAATGCAAAGATAAACGATTCCATCG
>JAZSMM010000123.1:0-4721 GCA_045535895.1 Treponema sp. | reverse complement strand
TCCGGCTTTACGGGACGGAGCTGGTCATATTGGTTACCAAATAAAAAAAGAATATCGGGGGAAAGGTTTTGGAACAGAAGGATTGCGTCTTACAATAATTGAAGCAAAAAAAATCCTTGCAAAATATGGCGAAACTGAACTTTATTTACGTTGCAACATCACAAATCCCGCAAGCCTTTCGTGCATGTTAAAAAACGGAGCCGTAATTCATCACCAAGATGAACAAAAATACTATACCCGAATAAAACTTTGAGAAACCGTTACAGGCGACCTTGGTTGTGAAAAAAATGTCGTGCATGAATGAGGCATGGTAACTTTATGTCAACCGGCGGGAAATCAAGGTCAATTTGCACATTCGCTTTTCTTCAACTACTCTTTATTGTATGAAAAGATTGTTGTTTATCGTGTTGTTCTGTATCTCTGTGGTTAGTTGCTTTTTGTCATGTTCTTCTTGTGCTGTTTCCCAAGCTGCAAATCCAGAGTCCTTGGCCAGTTTTTATTATCAAGTAGCTGTTGAGTTGAACGATGTTGACTCCGCTGCAAATGTGAATGGACTTTTACCTGAACAAGTTTATATAAAAACGCCCACCCAGACATTTTGCCGTGACTATCAGTTCTGTATTGTGGACGGCTTGGTTTATTATAAATTGATGCCAGATGCCAAATATTCCAATCCAAAAAAGAAAGAGGATGTGTGGCAGCCGGTCAATGGGACAGGATTGCCTTTCCCTGCAAACGGAAAGGATTTTCCTGTGCCAAGCCGGATTGTAGAAATTGCCGCCGATGCCGATTCCTTGTTTGCCTTTAATTCAGACGGTGAAATGTATCAGATGTTCACAAACGACATTGGACCGGGAAGACCTTTTGTTTGGTTGGCTTCTTTTGGTTGGCCGGAAAAAACACAGCTTAAACAAACCCAACTTGTGAAAAACAAAAGGGCGTGGGCTTCCGGGGCAAGACGGCAGGACGTTCTTTGGCATGAAGATATTTTTGGCAACCCCCATCATTATGGAACTATGGGAATAGAAACCTTGTATTTTCTTACAGAAGACGGTCAGCAGATACGATTTACTGATTCCGGGCTGCCGGCGGACTTTAGTCGCAACTTGCTTGGCCCTGAGCGTGGTTCATTTATAGCGGAAAATCTTAGTGCAAGCGCAGACACGATGTTTGTAATCAACAAGGCCGGGGAAATGTACACCCGCCTTGCCGATTTTGACACAATCGGTTGCGACCCTATGTTTTTTCGATATACATATGAACATTTGCCGCAAAAATATACAGGGGAACAATATTTGTCCAATTATTCTCCTTGGGGTTTGCCTTCTGAACCTTGGCTTAGACAACCTTTGATTCCGTTGAAAGGCGAGGCGAAAATTACCAAGTACATAACGATTCTACAGAACGGAAAAGGAAACGCTGCCCGTGAGCTGCGTGTTGCCGGATTGAGTCCCAACGGAGAGACGGGATATTATTCCAAAGCCATAATGGACAACGAACCTGAGGACTGGATTTTTGTAAGCGTTCCTCTTTATTTGGAAAAAGAATCATTTTTACCTGTGTCGTCTGATGGAGTTGAACAAGATGTTCTTGACAACCTTTATGGCAAAAAACAGGAGTTCTCATATGTCGGCGGTTTGTGGCAAGATGGCTTGCGCAATCAGGATATAAAATGTAAAATCCCAGATTTTCCCATAAGCGAAGGTGAATGTACCTTGCAGATAAGCTATAAAGATGAAACCAAAGAAATCACTGTGCATCCGGTGGAAATATGGTCTTATATGTTTAGAAACAATCCCGGCTTGGACGGGACTTCAAAAAATTTTTTTATCACCTTTGATTATGATGACAAAGTGTTGAATTCTGCCTATCCGGAGTTTGAACAGATTTTGAAAAAAGTATTCGGCGGCAAGAAAAAGGTTTTGTTTTCTAGTTTGGCTTCTGCAACGGACAAATATTTTAGGCTTTCTGTTACCGCCCTTGAAAAAGGAAGATCAGAACAACTTCTTTCAGCAGGTTCATCTGGCAAAAGTTTTGTGACAGGTTCTTCGCCTTTTGGAAAAACCACGTATACATTTTTTTTAACGGACACAGGTTCTGAAACCCTTGCAGATTCTTCCAAAAGCACAGGCTTTTTATTTTATGAGTCGCCATCCCTTTTGCAATACAATTCCGCATCATTAAAGATTCAGCCGGGAACGGAAATTTCCGTACAGAACAGAACCAGGTTGGATCAGGCAGTCAAAGCTAACAAAGAATATATGAAAATGCTAAAAACTGAACTGGAAATGTACACCAAGTATGCGTCAAAGGCGGAAATTTCTCGTTGGGGTTACAATGTTGCCGATTTGCTTACTAGTGTTACATTGCTGAATCAGATTAATTTTCCAAAGATAAAGAATATAACAAGTTTTGGTGGCGAGATTATGAAAGAAAATGCCAGAACTTACAAAACTCAGGCGAACATGAATTCTTGGATATACTCACATCTCATGGAACTTTTGCAACAAAGGATAAAATCTTACGAGGAAGTGCAAAAAGAAATTATGGAAAACCAAAAAGGCGTTGTTCCTGTAAAATTGCGCAACAGTTTTGTGGAATATTATGTAAATGATGCGGCTCTTCCGTTGTCCATGGAGGGACAGTCCATGATTCACGGGGGAAAAAATGCCAGGGCTTTTTTGTTGCCAGAAGTTCCGTCTTTTCCTGGTTTTTGCATTGAAATTGCAGAAAAAGAACCCTGCTATATAATGGTAGAGTTGATTGATTCTGTGGAAAAAATATTTGGTTTGAAAGAACCTGTTTCCAAGAGGAATCCGTTGGAGCTGGAAGCAAAATTCTTTGTTCTGCCTTCTAGCGGATTTCTTCCAGACGAAATAACAGAAATTGCAGAAAAAAAAGGCTGGATTTTATGGGACGGCGAGAAACTCACGGTAAAGGAAAAGGATGGACTTTTTGGTAAAAAAACTATTTTTGCAGGGGTTTTGCCTTGATTCTTTTGACAGTGGTTTGAATCCATAATTTTACATATTATTCAAAATATTCATAATAAAGATGTTGTTTTTATGCTTTTAATCCGATAATATAATAAACAAGTCAAATCTGATTTGTTTATCAATTTGGTGAACAACCTAAATAATAGAGGAGCGTTGTTGTGAAAAGCTTAAAAACAACATTGATTCTGGTTACAAGTACTGTTGTTGTCGTTGTTGCCTTGGCATCCACATTGTTGGCTTATACGTTTGCCCGCAATGCCGCAATTGGCATAATTGAAGAAAACTTTGATGTACTGTCTAACCAAATTGCGGAGTATCTCAGTTCGGAGATTGGTACGGAAAAGGCCACGTTGGAAGCACTTTCTTTGCGTTCTACATTTCAATCGCAAATGCTTTCTTTACGGGAAAAAGTAGAGGATCTTGTTTTAGTTCAAGAACTTGACCCAGATCGCTTGGCTTATGGTATTGCCGATGTAACAGGTAACGCTTACACTACTACAGGTCAGGCCTTGGATGTTTCTCAGCGCAACTTTTTCACAAAAGTTATGCAAGGTCAACCTTTCGTCACAGACCCTGTAGAAAGTCTTACTAGACCTGGAATGATGACTATTATTTATTCTGTTCCTATTACAAATGCTTCCGGTCGTCTTATCGGTTGTCTTTTCTTGGAGAAAAACGCTCAGATTTTGTCCAACTTGATGAAGTCCACAACTGTGGGACAAACTGGTCATCCTTTTATGATTTCAACTTTGACAGGTATAACTGTTGCCGACGCAAATTACGCCAATGTGCAGAACAAGCAGAACATAATAGAACTTGCTCGTACGAACAAGAACATGGCAGGTCTTGCAGAATATGTTGCAGAGATGAAGTCCGGTGCTTCCGGGGCGGGTGCATACGACATGGACGGCACGACATATCTTATCGGTTACAGCATGGTTCCCAATGTTGTTCCAGGTTTGGACTGGAGCGTTGGTATTTCCGCACCTCTTAGCGAATTCACTGGTGCAATCACAACAATGCTTGTGACAATGCTTACAGTAGCCGTAATCTTTATAGCCCTTGGTGTTCTTGTCGCCATGATTCTTGCCACAAGGATTGTAACTCCTGTAAACATTGTAAAGAAAGGTCTTGAAGGGATTGCCTCTGGCGACCTTACTTTGCGTGAGGTTTCTATTCCGGACAGGGAAAAAGTCACGGGAAGAAAAGACGAACTTGGTGCAATGGGCAAAGCCCTTTCAGAAATGCTTGGTCAGCTTGTAAAGATGACGTCCGCCATTTATACTGCGGCTCGCCAGATTGAAAGCGGTTCAGCGCAAATCAGTTCTACCAGCCAGTCCTTGTCTTCTGGTGCCGCCGAGCAGGCAGCTTCCACAGAAGAGATGTCGTCCACAATGGAAGAGATGGCATCCAACATTCGTCAGACAGCGGACAACGCCGCAAAGACAAACAGCATTGCAGAAAGCACGGCCGCCGACAGCAAGACTGGTGGCGACGCTGTTACGGAATCTGTTGATGCTGTTCGTGAGATTGCAGAAAAAATTCATATTGTTGAAGACATTGCAAGCCAAACAAACTTGCTTTCACTCAACGCTGCTATTGAAGCAGCCCGTGCAGGTGAGGCAGGAAAAGGATTTGCGGTTGTTGCAGATGAGATTCGTGTACTTGCAGAAAACAGTAGTAAGATTGCAAATGATATTCAGGATATAAGTAATATTGTTATGG
>JAZSMM010000357.1:0-1523 GCA_045535895.1 Treponema sp. | reverse complement strand
CGCCGAAAAAAATTGCTGAAAGCAATTTTTTGAAGGCAATTCCTTGGAGGGCTCAGCTACGGCGTGCTGGACGATTCCTGCGGGAGGTCTGCCACCACGTTGCACGCAGGCACGGTTACATGTCACGGTTTCATGTTTTGCTTACATGCCACGCACGGGCGGGCGGGAAATGCGGGAAAGACGACAAAAAAAGAAGGCCGTCAAACCGACAGCCTTCTTGTAAAATTAATTCGCTAAGTTTTATGCACGGATTAATACATTCCGTCCATTCCACCCATGCCACCGCCAGCTGGCATTGCAGGCGGGTTCTTTTCTGGTAGGTCTGTAATTGCACATTCCGTTGTCAAGAGCAAACTTGCCACAGAAGATGCATTCTGCAATGCAGAGCGTGTAACCTTTGCGGGGTCAATGATTCCGGCTTGAACCATGTCTTTCCATTCCATTTTTGCAGCGTCAAACCCAACGCCTTTCTTTTCATTCTTTGCACGGTCTGCAATAACCGCACCGTCAAGCCCTGCGTTTTCCGCAATCTGGCGGATTGGCTCTTCCAAGGCACGCTTAACAATTTTGAAACCTACTTTAGCGTCATCGCTCAGGTCGGTTGTGTCGGCTTTTTCAAGACATTCAGCAGCTTGAATCAAGGCAAGACCACCACCAGCAACAATTCCTTCTTCCAATGCTGCACGAGTTGCAGAAAGGGCATCTTCTACACGATGTTTTTTCTCTTTCATTTCAACTTCTGTAACAGCACCAATGTTGATTACCGCAACACCACCGGAAATCTTTGCAAGACGTTCCTTGAGTTTTTCCTTGTCGTATTCGCTGGTTGCACTTTCAATTTGTGTCTTGATTTCTGCAACCCTGTCTTTGATTGCCTTTGAATTGCCTGCACCGTCTACGATTGTCGTGTTGTCTTTGTCAATCTTAATGCTCTTGGCCTGTCCAAGCTGTTCAATTTCCGCTGTTTCAAGTTTAAGACCCAAGTCTTCTGTGATAACTTGTCCACCGGTAAGAATTGCGATGTCCTCAAGCATAGCCTTTCTTCTGTCGCCAAAACCAGGAGCCTTTACGGCACAAGTTTTTAGTGTTCCACGAATGCTGTTTACAATGAGCGTTGCAAGGGCTTCTCCGTCCATGTCTTCGCAAATAATAACAAGAGGTTTGCCTGTCTGTGCAACTTTTTCCAACAACGGAAGCAAATCTTTCATGCTAGAGATTTTTTTGTCGTGAATCAAAACAAAAGCGTCGTTGAAAACTGTTTCCATGCGGTCACGGTCTGTTACAAAGTAGGATGAAATGTAACCACGGTCAAACTGCATTCCTTCCACAAAATCTGTAGTTGTGTCCATTGTCTTGGATTCTTCCACAGTGATAACGCCGTCTTTTCCAACTTTTTCGATTGCACCGGCAAGGATAGAACCGATCTCTTCATCGTTGTTTGCAGAAACAGAGGCAACGTGTGAAACTTCGTCAGAACCTTTGATTTCCTTGGAATTCTTTTTGATTTCTAAGTCGGAGGCCAA
>JAZSMM010000140.1:0-4224 GCA_045535895.1 Treponema sp. | reverse complement strand
TCTTCTATGCCAAAAACCATGGACATCAAGTCTAACAAAGGGTTTATCTCTTTGCTGAAGGTCGACATGGCTTTGGACTCAATCTGCTGGTCGGAAGTCTTGAGTTGTGGAATGTTAAAAAGCAAGGACATTAGTTCTGTCATGGGAATGTATGTAGAAGCCGCGGCGGTCTTGCTTTTGGTCTTGGACTGCCTGTACGAATTGTTGGCTTCTTTTATGTGCTTGTCCATGATTTTTTGCGCCGCTTGTTGGTTCTTTAGGTTCAACGTGGTGTGGACGGTATAGCCGCTTGTGTATATGTCCGCCGAACCGTAAAGCATACTTCCCAATTCCCTGCGCACATACTCGCTGAACCAGGGGGCTTTGTCGTCTCTCATATAATATGCAGACGAGTTGATTCGCGTGTAATCAAAGTTAGCCCAAAAAGTGTCGAACGACTCGTCGGCTTCTTCTTGGGAAAGGTATCCTGCGTTGACCATTTCATCCAACACGTTTCTTTGCCTTGACATTGCTCTGTTTGGATAGTTAAAAGGATTGTAATGTGCGGGATTTGAAAGTTGGACTACCAGAATCGCAGCCTCGGCGGGGGAGATTTGGGTTGCATCATGCCCAAAATAGTATTTTGAAGCCGCATTGACTCCATATGTTCCTGCCCCTAGAAAGACTTTGTTCAGGTAAAGTTCAAGGATTTCGTCTTTTGAGTAGCGGCGTTCCATTTGTATTGCCCACCACAGTTCTTTGAGCTTTCTGATTATGGATTTTTCTGTCCTGTCGCAATACAAAGTACCTGCGATTTGTTGTGTAAGTGTACTTCCTCCACCCAAGGATTTACCTGTTATAACACCTGTGAACGCACGGACAATCGCTTTTAAGCTGTAACCGTTGTGTTCATAAAAAATCCTGTCTTCACGTGTTATGAGGGCATCTATCATATGCTGCGGAAGCTGTGTAAGACTTATTGTTTCCCGTTTTTCATCAGATGCGAATTCTGTGATAAGTTCGCCGTTTATATCCAATAGTTTTGTGGGCAGTGCGAGGGTGAATTCCGTAAAATTTTCTGTGTTTATTGTGTTTTCGGTCATCGCAAGGGCAAGCCCAAGCAGAGAACCGAAGAGAACGGAGAAAAAGAACATACTGATGACAAAAAAGTATGTCCGTTTTTTTATTTTTTCCATTTTATTAGAATATGAAAAACCAGAATCGATGTCAAGCATATATAAAAAGCCAGAGTTGACCGGCAAAATTAATCTAGTTCAAACATACCTGTATACAATTGGTAATATCTTCCTCTTTGTTCTATAAGTTCGTCGTGAGTCCCTTGCTCTATTATGCGTCCTTGTTCAAGAACCAAAATGACATCGGCATTGCGTATCGTGGAAAGCCGGTGCGCTATGACAAAAACGGTTCGCCCTTCCATAAGACTGTCCATGCCTTTTTCTATGAGTGCCTCCGTTCTAGTGTCTATGGAACTTGTGGCTTCATCTAAAATCAATACAGGCGGATTGGCCGCCGCTGCCCGTGCAATTGAAAGCAGCTGTCTTTGCCCTTGGCTTATGGTCAAGCCATTTGTTTCCAGAAAAGTGTCATAACCTTTTGGCATTTGGTTTATGAACGTGTCGGCGTTCGCCAATGCAGCTGCCGATTCCACTTGTATTGCGCTTGCCTCGGGATTTCCATATCTTATGTTGTCCGCTATCGTCCCACTGAACAAATGCGTGTCCTGCAAGACCATCCCCAACGAGCGTCTTAGGGCGCTTTTTTTTATTTTTTTTATGGGGATTCCGTCATAGGTTATTGTTCCTTGCTGTGGGTCGTAAAATCTAGTCAAAAGATTTGTTATCGTAGTCTTCCCGGAACCGGTGGAACCTACTAGTGCCACTTTTTGTCCTTGCCTTGCGTGTAGGCAAATATTGTGCAGAACTGTTTTTTCAGGAACATAACCAAAGGTCACGTTTTCAAATTTAACTTCACCTTTTAATGGAGTGAGAGGTTTGTTTTTGTCTCCACAGGTGTCTTTCCATGCCCAAATACCAGTATGGGCGAATGCCTCTACCAGATGCATCTTGCCGTCGCAACTAGCTTGCGCAGCGACTTCCACTGCGTTTACCAATGTGTATGTTCCTTCGTCATCCTCGCTCTTTTCATCTAACATACGGAATATGCGTTCCGCCCCTGCAAGTGCGTTCAATATGCTGTTGAACTGTTGTGACATCTGGGTAACAGGTTGGGAAAAGGAACGTGTGTATTGGAGAAAAGAAGCTATGGTTCCTATGTCAAGTCTTCCGTTTATCACAAGCAATGCCCCTATTATGGCTGTTATTGCGTAGTTGATATGCGACAGGTTCCCCATTAGAGGCATAAGTATATTGGCAAGGGAATTGGCACGAGAACTTGATTCGCGCAGGAATCCGTTCAACGTGGAAAATGCTTCTTTTGATTGTTCTTCATGGCAGAATACTTTTACAACTTTTTGGCCTTCTATCATCTCCTCTATGTAACCGTTCACCTTCGCGATGTTTCTTTGTTGGTCACGGAAAGCCCTCGCACTGTGCTTGCCGATTACTGAAGTGAATAGCAGCATCACCAAAACCATTGTAATCATAACTATTGTCAAGGCTGGACTAAGGACAATCATCATGGTGAATACTCCGACAACAGTCACAACGGACGAAAGCAGTTGTGGCACGCTTTGTGCCAGCATGTCGCGCAGTGCGTCGGTGTCGTTTGTGTATAACGACATTGTTTCTCCATGTGTTCGTTTGTCAAAATAATTCAACGGCAGTGTTTCCATGTGGCTAAACATGTCTGTCCGTATTTTGAACATGGTTCCTGTTGAAATTTTCAGCATTATGCGGTTGTTCACATATCCTGCGATTGCTCCACAAGTGTATATCACTGCCATAAGCGACAAAAGTTTTACGAATTCTGTTGTGTCCGGATTTTGTTGTCCTATCAAGGGAATGATGTATTTGTTCAACGCAGGTTTTAAAAGATAAGTTCCCGAAATCATTGCTCCAGAAGTTATTAGGACGCATAAAAAAACGGGAATATACAACAACTTGTATTTTCCCATATAAGAGATTAGCCGGGTCAGTGTTTTTTTTGTGTCTATGGGCTTTGCCCCCGGCTGTCCTTTGCCTTGTTTGCCTGTCATTGGTTGTGGCATTGTCCGTCTCCTCTTTGTTGGGATTTGAACACTTCTTGGTATATGCCGCAGGAATCCAAAAGATTTTCGTGTGTTCCTGAAGCTACAATTTCCCCGTTGTCCATCACAAATATTATGTCTGCGTCTTTTATTGAAGTTATTCGTTGTGAGATTATTATTTTTGTAGAGTCGGGCAGGGTGGCTTTCAGTGCCTTTCGGATGTTCGCGTCTGTCGCTGTGTCCACTGCGCTTGTGCTGTCGTCCAAAATAAGAATTTTGGGTTCTTTCAAAAGAGCCCTTGCAATACAGAGCCTTTGTTTTTGTCCCCCGGAAAGATTTACACCTCCTTGACCCAACACCGTTTTATAGCCCTCCGGAAAAGAACTTATAAAAGAATGAGCCTGTGCTGCTTTGCAGGCTGAAACAATTTGCTCGTATGTGGCATTGACGTTGCCCCAACGCAGGTTGTCCAATATCGTTCCTGAAAATAGGACATTCTTTTGTAATACCATCGCCACTGAATTCCTTAGGGTTTCAATTTCTATTTGCCTTACATCCTTTCCATCCACAAGAACTTGTCCTGAAGCAACGTCATACAGGCGCGGAATAAGTTGTACAAGGGTTGTTTTTGCGGAACCTGTTCCGCCTATTATTCCTGCTGTTTGCCCGGATTCTATTGTCAAGTTTATGTTCTTAAGCACAAAGGATTCTTCTTCGTACGAAAATGAGACATTGTGAAATTCTACCTTGCCGGTGGAAACTGTGGCACAGGAATTCGCTGTCATTTCCTTTGTGTTGTCTGTTATGGCGGGTTTTTCATCCAAGACTTCAACTATGCGTGCAATGGAGGCTTTTGACAAAACTAACATGACAAAAATCATTGAAATCATCATCAACGACATCAAAATCTGTGTGACGTATGTTACAAAACTGATAAGTTCCCCCGTCTGCATTGTCTGGCTTATCACCATGTTGCCGCCCGCCCACAGGATAACGATTATGCATGCATACATCATAATTTGCATGATGGGCATATTGAATATGACTATTTTTTCTGCTTTTACTTGTGCTTCTCTTAC
>JAZSMM010000066.1:0-3887 GCA_045535895.1 Treponema sp. | reverse complement strand
TTAAAAACTATCGTAACGTCAAACTTTTTGATGATAATGTGGCAGATTTGGATCAACAGATGAACGAGATTGTTGAGCGTCATAGGCTTGAGCGCGAGAAAGAAGCTCAAATGGCGGACATTACATTTGAAACGGAAGATGATTGATGCTGTGAAAAGCCTGGTTTGTTGACATTGCATTGTTTTTTTTGTTAAACTATTAACCCATTTGGTTTGATGGGTTGTGGATTTATAGCTAATTTTAGCCGGAGTGCTGCCGGTAGAATATAGGAGAAAGGGCAAATGCCTACAATTAATCAATTGATTCGTCAAGGACGTAAAACGGTTGCAAACAGAACGAAGTCTCCTGCGCTTCAGGGATGCCCTCAGAAGCGTGGTGTTTGTACTCGTGTGATGACTGTTACACCTAAAAAACCGAACTCTGCACTTAGAAAAGTTGCCCGTGTTCGTCTTGGAAACGGTTTTGAAGTCACTGCATATATCCCCGGTATTGGTCATAATTTGCAGGAGCATTCCGTTGTTCTTATCCGAGGGGGTCGTGTAAAAGACCTTCCTGGTGTTCGTTACCATATTATTCGTGGTGCGAAGGATACGCTTGGTGTGGACGGTCGTAAGCGTGGTCGTTCCAAATATGGCGCAAAAAGACCAAAGGCATAAGGAGTCGCTGTAATGGGAAGGAAAAATAAGAGCGTGAATCGACCTGTTTCACCAGACTCTAAGTATAATAGTGTTGTTGTGTCTAAATTTGTTACACGCATGATGATTGATGGGAAAAAAGCAACGTGCATTCGTATTGTTTATGATGCAATGGATATTTTGAAAGCAAAGACAGACAAAGAGCCACTTGAAGTTTTCTTGAAGGCTTTGGATAACGTCAAGCCAATGGTAGAGGTTAAGTCTAGACGTGTTGGCGGGGCGACATATCAAGTTCCTATAGAAATTCGCGAAACTCGTCGTGAGGCGTTGGCTATGCGATGGATTATTAATGCTGCACGTGCAAAAAGCGGACATGGAATGGGAGAATGTTTGGCCAATGAGTTGTTAGATGCTTTTAATAACACTGGTTCGGCTTACAAGAAAAAGGAAGATACCCATAAGATGGCAGAAGCCAACAAGGCCTTTGCACATTATAGGTGGTAGTTTTTTTTGCTGTTGAGGACAGGTCAATCCTGTCCTTTTTTATATAAACAATAACAAAGATATTGTAAATAGTACTTGCTTTTTTTTTGTTTAAAGTGTATAAATAACAACCATTGTTTTGTATGGACAGTGTGTTTGAGGTTCAAGCCTCTAGGGTCTTTGAGATTTAAAAGCAGATGCTGTTCCGTCTGGCGAAACCGTAAAAATTTATGTTGTATAAATTAGGTTTTCGCAGCCCTTTGGTTGATATGATGTTGTCGTTGGCAATGTCATGAGGTTTGTCGTCAAGGGGTTTCTTGTAAAACGGTGTTCCGTTTTTGAGGCTCGGTGATACCAAACCGTTCGTCAAACTTGGTTTTGATGATTACAGGTGGTTCTGGCCGAAACAGTTCGAAAGAAATGATGAGCTGTTAAAGCAAGAAAAAGTTTTTTCTTTAGTTAGCCTTCCTTGTATCATTCAAATCTAGTTTACATTGTGCGACTGAATGTCTCGGCTTGAAAGGCTTTGAGGTATTCTATATAATATAGCGTAGAATTTTTTTATTTATGTGCCTGAATAATCTGGTACAGGAGGACTACATGGCAAAGGAAAAGTTTGAAAGAACGAAACCTCACATGAACGTAGGAACCATTGGTCACGTTGACCATGGTAAAACAACTCTTTCTGCGGCAATTACTCAACACTGCGCAAAGAAATTTGGTGATAAAGCGTTGAAGTATGATGAAATCGATAATGCTCCGGAAGAGAAGGCTCGTGGTATTACAATTAACACACGTCACCTTGAGTATCAGTCTGACAAGCGTCACTATGCTCATATTGACTGCCCTGGCCACGCGGACTATATCAAAAACATGATTACTGGTGCGGCTCAGATGGACGGTGCGGTTCTTGTTGTCTCTGCGCCTGATTCTGTTATGCCTCAGACTCGTGAGCATATCTTGCTTGCTCGTCAGGTTGGTGTTCCTGGAATCGTTGTTTTCTTGAACAAGGTTGATTTGGTCGACGATCCAGAGTTGATTGAACTTGTTGAAGAGGAAGTTCGTGACGTGCTTGTGTCTTATGGATTCCCTGAGGACACGCCGATTATCAAGGGTTCTGCATTTAAGGCTTTGTCTGAACCTGATAATGCAGAGGCGACTGCTTGTATTGATGAGTTGCTTGGTGTTATGGATAGTTATTTTAAAGATCCGGATCGTGCTGCGGATCTTCCTTTCTTGATGCCTATCGAAGACGTATTTACAATTTCTGGACGTGGTACAGTAGTAACAGGACGTATCGAGCGTGGCATTATTAAGTTGAACGAAGAAGTTGAAATTGTTGGTATTAAACCTACGCAGAAGACTGTTATTACAGGCATCGAAATGTTCAACAAGTTGTTGGATCAAGGAGAGGCTGGTGATAATGTTGGTCTGTTGCTTCGTGGTATTGACAAGAAGTCTGTTGAGCGTGGACAGGTTCTTGCAAAGCCGGGTTCAATCAAGCCCTATACAAAATTCAAGGGGCAGATTTATGTGTTGTCAAAGGAAGAAGGTGGTCGCCACAGTCCATTCTTCAGCGGTTATCGCCCGCAGTTCTATTTCAGGACAACAGATATTACAGGTACAATCACGTTGCCTGATGGTGTTGACATGGTTAAGCCTGGTGACAATACCGAGATTATCGGTGAGTTGATTCATCCTGTTGCTATGGATAAGGGTTTGAAATTCGCTATCCGCGAGGGTGGGCGAACGATTGCATCCGGTCAGGTAACAGAGATTACGCAGTAATTTGTTGGAACAGGTGCTAGCTGGTTTCGGTTGGCACCTGTCTTTCCTAGGAGGAATAATGGCTACAGATAAGATTCGAGTCAGACTTCGTGCATTTGATGTTGCGCTGATCGATCAAAGTGCTAAGGCCATCGTGCAGACTGTTCAGCAAGCAGGGGCAAAGGTTTTGGGGCCTGTTCCGTTGCCAACAAGAATTAACAAGGTGACTGTGTTGCGATCTCCTCACGTGAATAAAAAATCCCGTGAGCAGTTTGAGATGCGTACTCACAAACGGCTTATTGATATTATAGAGCCGTCATCGGATGTTATGGATTCGTTGATGAAGCTTGAACTGCCGGCTGGTGTTGATGTAGAAATAAAGCAGTGAACTTTGTTTTGCTGTAAATAGTACGGTTCCCCGGATCAGGGAATGGCGGCTGATAAAGGGTGCGTTTTTTTGCATTCAAAGACAAGGAGAATATCAGAATGAAAGGTCTGATTGCAACGAAAGTGGGTATGACCCAGGTGTTTGGCGAAGACGGTGACCTTACTCCGGTTACTGTGATCCGCGTTGACCCTAATGTGGTTGTCGCTCGCAAGACAAAAGAAACTTTTGGCTATGATGCAGTTGTTCTTGGTCTTGGGGATTTAAAACCCAAGCATGTGACAAAGCCGTATGCCGGTCAGTTTTCGGAGGGGGTTACTCCGAAGCGACATTTGAAAGAATTTCGCGACTTTGGTGCCGAGCCTGCTGTTGGAGAGCAGTTAGGAGTTGAGCTTTTTGAGGGCATCAAGTATGTTGATGTTACAGCCACCTCTAAAGGAAAGGGGTTTCAGGGTGTAATGAAGAGATGGGGTTTTCATGGTGGGCGTTCTACTCATGGTTCGAAATTCCATCGAGAACCTGGTTCAACTGGACAGTGTACTTCTCCTGGGCGGACTTTTAAAAACGTGAAAATGCCTGGTCATATGGGATGTGCTCGTGTTACTGTTCAGAATCTT
>JAZSMM010000328.1:0-4291 GCA_045535895.1 Treponema sp. | reverse complement strand
ATTACGGTTGTCGCCAACGTATGGAATGTCCAAAAGAAAAGAGGCCTCCGTCAAGTTGGGCAAAATCACAGTAGCTCCATCACACAACTTTGCCATTTCCTTAGGAAAATCCAAATCAAAACCCGGATACATTTTTCCGTTGTCAGCCATAACGGGATCCACTATCCTAAACGCACCGGCGTTGGAAGTCTGTTCCATTATGTCAAGAATACAAGGAATCTGGCATTTGCTAACATAACCTGTGTAGAACGCATCGAATTTAATGTCTTCTTTTTTCCAATGATTTAAAATTGAAGGCATGTCATCGGTCAAATCCCGGAATGTATAGCCTGTGAATCCCGCGGTGTGCGTGGACAACACAGAACTTGGCAGAACAGCGGTTTCCAAGCCACAGGCAGAAATAACGGGCAATGCAACGGTAAGAGAACACTGCCCGACACAGGAAATGTCTTGAATTGTCAAAATTTTCTTGTCCATGAATTCCTCTAAATAAGTATGTATTTCAAGTTAAATTTAATGTTAATCTGGTATTATAACTATACCCATTTTTATACATTTATTATATAATCAGATTCCCCGCAGAAGGCATGGTTGGCAATGAAAAAACAGCAAACCCATGTTATTCAATTGCCGTAAAAAAATAATATCTGTATATTTATAACTATGTATGTTGGGCTTTACGCCTAGCAATGGAGGTTTTTATATATGGACGAAACAATAAATCGTTCCCCAAGGAAATTCAAACTGACACCAGCTATCCTGCTAGGCATTGTATTTGCTGTGGTTTTGATAATAATCGCTGGTACAAGTTTTTATGTGGTGGACGCAACGGAGCAAGCCGTCGTTACGCGGTTTGGCAAATACATCAAGACTGTAGGACCTGGGCTTCAATTCAAGCTGCCCTTCGGGATAGACAGAAACTACAACATACCTACGCAAGTCGTGCAAACAGAACAATTTGGGTTCAAGACCGTAAAGGCTGGAACCATAAACCAATACCAAAACGGAATCACAGCGGAATCCACAATGCTTACAGGGGATTTAAACATAGTAGACGTGGAATGGATTATCCAGTACCGAATAATAGATCCTGCCGCATGGCAATTCAATGTGAAAGACAGAACAAAGACAATACGGGACATTTCCCAATCTGTCATAAACACATTGGTCGGAGACCGTGCCATCCTTGACGTAATGGGCAACCAGCGTTCTGCAATAGAGTCCCAAGCGTTGGAATTGATGAACGAAAATTTCAAGCAACTTGGGCTTGGAATAAACGTGCTCACCGTGAGGCTTCAAAACATTGTTCCTCCAACAGCCGTCCAGACAGCATTCGAGGATGTGAACAAAGCAATCCAAGACATGAACCGGTTTATAAATGAAGGCAAGGAAGCGTACAACTCGGAGATTCCCAAGGCGCAGGGTAATGCGGACAGGCAGATTCAAGTGGCACAAGGTTATGCGGTGGAACGTGTGAACAAGGCACTGGGTGACGTTGCACGTTTCAACGCCGTTTACGAGGAGTACCGCAAAGCACCTGTGGTAACAAAAGAACGATTATACATAGAAACAATGGAAGAAATTTTCAAGGCAAAAGAAAACTCCACGCTTATAGACGGACAATTAGACAATGTTCTTCCTATTAAAAACCTTACAGGAGGTGCGCAATAATGAAAAAAATATGGATAACACTTGCCGTAGTAGTAGCGTTGCTTGTCGCTTTTTTGATGTTGGGTCCGTTCTACATAGTGAACGAAGGAGAACAAGCGGTGATCACAAGGTTTGGGCAAATTGTCAACACAAGACCCAACTCCGGTCTTTACATACGAATTCCTGTAATCGACATAGTGACAAAATACCCAAAATTAATCTTGTCTTTGGACGGTGACTCGCAGCGCATCCCCACAAAAGAGAATCAGTTCATCATTGTGGACACAACAAGCCGTTGGAGAATATCCGATCCAGGTCTTTTCTACCAATCCTTCAAGACATTGGAAGCGGCATACAGCAGGCTTAGCGACATAATAGACTCTGCCACACGCACTATAATCACACAGAATCCGCTGGCGGAGGTAGTACGCACCTCAAACATAATAAACGAGCGCATCCCGTCAAATCCACAGGTGGAAGGCATGGAGGACGAAACGGAATCAGACACAGCACAGATTGCCTCCCTTGTAAACGATGCCACAGAACTGGAATCCGTAAGCAAAGGAAGAAGGCAACTCAGCCTGGAAATGGCCGACGAAGCCCGTAAAATGCTTTCCGAATACGGGATAGAACTTATAGACATAGTTCCCCGCCAAATAAAATACTCCGATGAACTCACGGAAAGTGTATACAACCGTATGATAAAGGAACGAAACCAAGTCGCGCAGGCCTACCGCTCATGGGGAGAGGCACAAAAAGCAGATTTACTTGGAAAATTGGAAAAAGACAAACTCACAATCCAATCCGAAGCATACCGCAAGTCAGAAGAAGAAAAAGGGCGTGCAGACGCGCAGGCAAGCCGCATATATGCAGAAGCCTATGCAAAAGACCCTGAATTCTATTCTTTCTGGAAGAGTTTGGAATCTTACAAGACTACCTTGCCAGAATTTGACGCCACATACAGTACAAACATGGAATACTTCAAGTATATGTACGCTTCGGACGGTAAATACTAATGAGCAAAAGACGCACAGAAATAACCAGTTTCTCAGGAACAAAACTTGTTCTTGACATGGGCATGGACGCAAGAGATTTTGCCCAGGCAAGACTTACACCTTACATGGACGAGGAAGGATGGATTGCCACGCAAAAAAATGGTTCGGTTGACTTTGTTCCCTGGAAATTTTCCGGCACACAAGACGACGAGGGTTTTGTGCAAATCACGGGCGAAGGTTTTTGCGGCAGGACTTTACTTTCCATCCTGAACTCTGAAAATACAACTGTTACGGACGAATCCATAGACGCTGTAAAAAATGTAATAGCGGCCATGGAAAAAGCCATTGAAAACCAAATCGACCTGCCCAACACAGGCCCTGCTGGAACCATAATTTCTGGCGACGGAAAGATCCTGTTCCTTCCGCAAACGCTTTTTGTACGAGCGGCAGAATTCAGACAGCAGGAAGACTATTCCAATACTCTAGGCTGCTGGATAAACCCCGGTTTAAGTGCAGTGGAAGGAGTGCGTTTTACAGAAGCAATATATGCGTATTACTGCATTGCAAGGAAACTACCCTACCCGTTGCCATATACAGAACGCCGGCATGAAGATTATTACGACCATAATTTTGTGCCATTGGAACTTGTTGCTCCAGGCGTAAATCCAGACCTTGCATTGGTTGTGAACAGAAATTTAAGCCGCCAAGGGGCGATCAGGATTTCAAAGAAAAACGCAAAGTCAGTGCGTGTCCAAAACAAAACCTTCCCATGCAAACCTGTTCCCTTTAATCTGATAGCAAAACCCTGTCCTTCACAGGAAGAAGTCCAAGACACAACAAATAGGTACGAACAGTTTGCAAAAAAGCAAGAAAAAAGAATAAAAAGAATACGTTTTTTTAGAAAAAACAACACGGCCATCAAAATCAGTTTTGCGGCTGCCATTGTAGTTGTATGTATCGTGGTAGGGGCAATCACAAGAAGCCAGGAGGACTACACGACAAAGGGCATGACATCCTTGCAAGTTTGCCAGGCATTGTACACAGGCATGAACAATCTGGACATTCCTCTCCTTCAAGCTGTGTGCAAAGGAAGAAAGACCACAGGCTTTGTTGACAGCATGTCCACGCTTTATGTCACAATAAAAGTCAGGGAGAACACGGAACACAAAATTCGTTCCTTTGTTCCTTCACAATGGCTGTACGTGAACGACCCGAAATATTGGATGATAGGTTTGACAAACCTGGAAATAAACGGAAATCTTGTACAGGCAAATGAAATTCCGCACATAAAAAAGGAAAAACCTATTGCAGTGACGCAAGAAGACGGAACAACTTTGTCCGACGGAGACACAAAGGTTTGTACAAGTAGCTACTGCTTTATAAACAGCAGCGGAACGGAAACAATAGGCGTGGACTATTGCCAGGACACATTGACTTTGGAATACAAAAAAGACAGGTGGCATGTCACAAGCATAAAACGCAACATAGAGTCCACGGAAACAGACTTGCAATCCTTTTTGGAGCAATACAACGCCGCATTGGACAAAACAGAGGGAGATGTCTTGGAAGCCGTAAAAATATTAAAGGAGCAGTACAATTGGCTGCCGTCAAATGCGGCAATGCTGACGGCGGCGGACGAGCTATAC
>JAZSMM010000211.1:0-5482 GCA_045535895.1 Treponema sp. | reverse complement strand
CGGCAGCTGGAAATAAAAAGTTTGTCCTGTGCTCTGGTTATGGCCACGTAGAAAAGCCGGCGTTCTTCCTCTACGTTATCTTCATTTTCTTCGATGCTGCGTGCATGGGGCATTATTCCTTCTTCTGCGCCGGCGATGAACACAACGGGGAATTCCAAACCTTTTGACGCATGTATTGTCATCAGGTTCACTTTTCCTTTATGGCCGTCCTCTTCCATGTCGTCACGGGAAAGCAATGTCACCCGGTTCAAGTAGGTGAATAAATTCGCTTCGGTATTGTCGGGGTTGTTTTCCCATGAATCCATCGATTGTATCAGGTTCTCTATGTTCAAGAACTTGAACCTTGCGGCCTTTTCACTTTTTTGGTTTTCTCCTATCAGGTAATCCCAGTATCCTATTTCTTCCACCAACCCACGCACCTTTTTTGCAAGGTTTTTTCCGGACAGAAGTGCGATGCGTTGTTCCTGTATGAGTTCGGAAAAATCGGCCAAATCGCTTTGAGCCTTGTCGCTCAGACTGGCTCCGTCTATGGCGTTGTTTGCGCAGATGGACTGGATTGCATTCCAAAGGGAGCAATGCTTTTGCTTTGCGATTTCGTTTAATTTTTCTATGGTCGTTCGTCCTATCCCGCGTCGTGGGGTGTTCAATATCCTTAGCAGATTTATGTCGTCGTCATGGTTGGCGCATACTCGCAGATAGCTGATTATGTCCTTTATTTCTTTGCGTTGGAAAAAACTTGTTCCGCCGCTGATGGTGTAGGGGATGTTTGATTCCAAGAAGGCTTCTTCTATGGCACGGCTTTGGGTGTTTGCCCTCATAAGTACGCCGAAGTCGTCGTAACTGCGTTTTTCCGACATGCGGATTCCCTGGATTGCCTCTGCAATGAAGTCGGCTTCTTCGCTTTCGTCTTCAGGTTGAAAGATTTCTATTGGTTTGCCGTTTCCGTTTCCGCTCCATAGCGACTTGGCTTTCCTGTTGGTGTTGTGAGAGATGACTCCGTTTGCGGCTGCAAGAATGGTTTCTGTTGAGCGGTAGTTTTGTTCCAACCTAATTTCCTGCACATCCGGGAAATCCCTTTCAAACATGCGGATGTTCTCGAAATTCGCACCACGCCATGAATAGATTGACTGGTCGTCGTCACCTACAACGGCTATGTTCTTGTCTGCAAGCAGCCGCATTAGTTTGTATTGCTGGGAAGACGTGTCCTGGAATTCGTCCACCATTATGTACTTGAACTTGTCACGGTAATGGGCAAGCGTATCCGGAAATTCTTGGAAAAGGCGTATTGGCAAGCCAATCAAGTCGTCGAAATCGACGGCGTTGTACAGTTTGAGTCCCGCCTGATATTCCTCGTATAATTTGCGGTATTGTGGATTTCCCCTTGTCTTTTTGTCAATGCTGTCCCATGCCCACCGTCCTGTTTTGATGTTGGAGAACAAGCTACCTATCGTATATATGTCCAGTGCATCCTGGCTGAACCCAAGTTCCCGCCCCGTCTCTTTTATGAGTTGGTTTTTGTCTGTTTCGTCATATATGGAAAAATTGTTGCGCCAGCCAAGTTTTTCTATTTCCTGCCGCAGTATCTTCACCCCGAAGGCATGAAAAGTGGACACGGTAAGGTTTTGCAGTTTGCGTCCTGTCTGTTTTTTCACGCGTTCTTCCATTTCACGTGCGGCTTTGTTTGTAAATGTAAGCGCCAAGATTTGACTTTGCGGGATTCCTTTTTGCAGCATGTACGCTATGCGGTATGTTATCACCCTTGTCTTGCCGCTGCCCGCACCCGCTATGATAAGCAGAGCTCCTTCCGTCGTGGTGACGGCTTTGTATTGCTCCGGATTCAATTCTTTTTGCAGATTTTCCAACATAGCCACATTGTATGAAAAAGACATGGGCTTTTCAAGGCTGACCTAATTTTCAAAATCAGTTTTTCAGCCAGCATCTAACCTTATGGTTTTCCGCCACTTGTTCCATGGGTGGTAGTTCCCCATGACATTTGTCCATGCAATGTGGACATCGTTCTGTGAAAGGACACCCACTTGTCTGTTGGGTTTGAGCCTTCACTTCGCCTTTGTGTGTGGTTTGGTCTGCCGCAGAAGCCGGGTTTTGCCCTGCAACGCTTGCGAACAAAAGTTTTGTATAGGGGTGCAACGCTGTTTTGTATAAATCTTTTGCGTTAGCTTCTTCCATCATCACCCCACGGTACATGACACCGATTCTGTCGCAGAAATAGCATGAGACTTTCAAATCGTGGGCGATGAACAACATGGAAAGGTTTCTTTTTTTCCGTATGTCCTGAAGAAGGTTTAGAATCTGCCCCTGGACTGAGACATCCAATGCGGAAACGACTTCGTCGCATATGAGGAGTTCCGGCTGCATCAGGAGCGCCCTCGCTATGGAAATCCTCTGTCTTTGTCCGCCGGAAAAATCGGCGGGTCTGCGTTCCAAATCGGAGATTGAAAGACCGACTTCTTCAAGGATTGCCTTCGCTTCTTCTTTTGCCTTGTTTTTTCCCTGCCAGCGTTTTGAATGTCTGTATCCGGAAGTAAGGACGTTGAATATTGTCATGCGGGGGTTCAGGCTGCGCACCGGGTCTTGGAATACATACTTCACTTTTTCCCGGTATGTTTTAAGGTCGGAACCTTTCAATCGCATGACATCTATTGGTTCGTTTGTGCCGCTGTCCTTGTATACCACTGACCCGGAGTCTGCCGCATACATTTTTACCAATAGCCGTGCCGTTGTGCTTTTGCCGCAGCCTGATTCTCCTACAAGGCCGTAGGTTTCGCCGTCATTTATGGTGAACGAGACATCGTTCACCGCATACACGAACCTGCCGTATTTTGCGAAGAATCCAGCTTCAAGGTTGAACCTTTTCTTTAGGTTTGTCACGGTTATCATGGCTTTTCTCCTTCAAAGGATTCATTTATAAATGGGCAGCGAACAAGATATTCATTGCTCTGCGGGTAAAGAGGGGGGACCAGCCCCTTGCATGAAAGCTCCCTTTCCTGCGACATTTTTGCGGCAAACTGACAGCGAGGATAAAACGGACAGCCGGGTTCAGGACGGGCAGGATCTGCGACCTTACCGGGAATGGGAGAAAGGGGTGTTGTGCTGTAGTGGCTTCCGAACCCAGGTGACAGGGAAAGCAATGCTTTTGTGTAAGGATGCTTGGGATTGGAAGAGATTTTTTTTGCCTCTCCGTTTTCCATGACCATTCCACCGTACATGACCATTATCCTATCGGATATTTCCGCCACAAGGTCTATGTTGTGGCTTATGAATATTATGGATATTCCCCGGCGTTTTTTCAGGTCAAGGAGAAGGTCTACAATCTGCTTTTGAATGGTCACGTCCAACGCCGTGGTGGGTTCGTCTGCAATCAAAAGCTGGCAGTCTTGTGCAAGGGCGAGGGCGATTCCTATTCGCTGTAATTGACCACCGGAAAACTGATGCGGAAAGTTGCCCAGCCGTTCTTGCGCCTTTTCTATGCCTGTTTCCTGCAGCAGCTTTACGGCCTTGGAGAAAGCCTGTTCCCTTGTGATTTTTTTGTCCGAGTTGCGGAAAGTTTCCAGGAATACGCTGAACATGTTCTGCAGGGGGTCAAAGGAGCGGGCGGGCTCTTGAAAAATCATGCCTATTTTTTTGCCCCTGAACGCCCTCAATTGTTCCGCCGCGACTTTACGTTGTTTTTTTCTGCCTTCCCGGGAAGCCTCCATAAGAGCGAGCAAGTCTTTTCCTTCGTACAGAATTTTGCCTCTTGCCTGTGCGTTTTTGGGAACAAGCCCTGCTATGCATGACGTGGTGACGCTCTTCCCCGAACCGGATTCTCCGACAATGCCCAAAATCTGCCCTGAGTTCACCGTGAAAGACACGCCGCGCACCGCATGGATGGTCGTTCTTTGCGTTCCTGTGAACAAGTCGAAGTCAACGAACAAATCCTCCACGGAAAGCAGAGGCATTTCTTTTTGGTCTGTCATTTGCCTTCCTCCTTTAGGCTGCGTTTTTTTCCTTTGGCACGGAACATGGGAAATACCGTATGGTATGGGTCAAAGAAGTCCCTGAGGGCATCCCCTAAAAAATTGAACGCCAACGTCACGGCAAGCAGAAACCACACTGGGGATAAAAGCCAAGGATAGTTTTGCAAATTGGAAAGGGTAGAGATGTCACGTTTTATCAAAGAACCCCAGCTTACGGCGGGATCGGATATTCCAAGACCAAGGTATGACAAAGTGGTCTCGCTCATTATAAAACCAGGGACAGAAAGAGCAGTGCTTACAATCAAAAGGCTTGCCATCTGTGGTATTATTTGTCTAAAAATTATGGTCATGGAAGGGATGCCTTCTAGCTGGGCGTTCATGATGAATTCCTCCCGTTTTATGGAATGTACCATGCCACGGATTGTCCTTGCCGTGCCGGGCCAACCCACCAATGCAAGAATCAATGTTATCACCATGTACGACTGTCCGGAGTCCATTGAATTTGAAAGTATGCTGCGTAGGAACAAAATCAAGTAAAGTCCCGGAATCAACATGAAGAATTCCGCGCCGCGCATTATGGCCCAGTCCGCCCCGCCGCCGTAATAACCGGCAAGTCCGCCGAGGACCACCGCCAAAACAAGGGAAATAGCAGTGGCTATAAAACCGATTGTAAGGGAGATTCTGCTTCCGTACACTATTCTGCTGAACAAATCCCGTCCAAGGTTGTCCGTGCCAAACAAAAAGACCGGATAGCTGTCTTTGCCGTCTGGACTTTCCGTCCCAAAAAGATGCATGTCCATCGGGATGAAGCCGAACAATTTGTATGGCGTGCCTTTCACAAAAAAGCGGATTGGATATTTGAGGTCTTTTACATATGCGTACTGCCAGTTCACGGAATTTAAAACCCGTGCCTCCTGTACTTTTATGCCTGGTCCTCCGCCGTCGCTGTCGCTAAGGCTGAATTTTACATTGGGCGGATGATAGCTCATGTCCTGAAACGTCTGTGTTGGTGTGTAGGGGGCGATGAATTCAGCGAAAGCCATCATCAAATATAAAACTACCAGAATTATTACAGATATTGTTGCGATTGGTTTTGTCGCAAGGTATTTGAAAAATCGTTTCATGGCTTATTCCTTCCCAAACCGAATGCGGGGGTCCACCACGGCAAGCAATATGTCCGCCATGACCATGCCGGCAAGGACAAGGAAAGAAATGAACATCAAATTGCTCAACACAAGGTTTATGTCTTCTTGCATGACGGCTTCGTACATAAGCCGTCCGATTCCCGGATATGCGAATATTATCTCCAGAACCAACGAGCCGGAAAAGAGGGAAGCCAGCAAGTTTGCGCTTCCTGTTATATATGGGTTCAATGTATTTCTGAACGCATGGTTGAAGTAGATGCGGCGTTCCGTGATTCCACGACTCCTTAGGCTTGTTATGTATGGTTGGCCTAGTTGATCCAACATTGTCGCCCGTATCGTCCTCATTGTTCCGCCTATTCC
>JAZSMM010000218.1:0-7931 GCA_045535895.1 Treponema sp. | reverse complement strand
CAGGCGGCCTTGAAAAGCCATGAGTTTTGCCTGCATGGCACTTTGAAGGTTCACGTCACCCAGCATTGAATCTATTTTTTTTATCAGCTCGTCTGCTTTTGCTGCTTCTATTTTTTCTTTCCCAAGGAAAAAAGTCCCTTCCATGTTCACAAGTTCTTGCTCAACCAATAAAAAATCCCCGCGGGATTCTTCTCCTGCTGTAGAAGAAAGTACGATGTCCTCTTGGATTGAAGCACAAGAAAAAATCGTTGTCAGGATTGTGATTGTTAAAAACAGTTTGTAAAAAAAAATTTTCATAGTTTGTTCCTTTATCGTAAATTCCATGCGTTTAGTTTGTTGTCCAATGTTATGGTAAAACAGTCGGCGTTTCCGTCTCCGTTTGCATCCGCAAAAACCGGCATTCCGGTTCCCGTCAGGGGAAAGCCGTGCAGCAGTTCCAAGTTCTCATTAAAACCGTAAATCAAATTTCCGTCTATTGCCGCATAGATGTCCAAGTTCTTGGTTGACAAAACCCCTTCTTTTGCCGTGGCATTTGGAATCTGGACGGCGTTGTGTTCTCCGTCCAATGAGATTCTGTGTAGTATTCCGTTGGAAGACAATGCGAAGAAAAAATTTCCATTGCTCACAACGTTTGAAAAGAAAATCCCGTTTATGTCGAGTTCAATAGGAGCAAGGTTTGTTTCTCCTTGTTTTCGCCAAATATAAAGGTGACCGCTTTGTGTTATGAATGCCGTATAAAGTACTCCGCCTTTTGAAAGAAGGGCAGGCGAACCGTATGCAATCCCGATAACATCGTACGAAGCGACAGGAGATGAGCCCATCACAAAAACTTTTCCCAAAAAACCTTTGTCATAAAAGGTCATCTTGTCGTCCAATGTACCGGGGGCGGCCAAAATCGTACCGGAAACATCATCTAACGGAAAGAAGTACGTGGAACCGTCAGCTTGCACTGTGCATATGCTTTTGTCTGCAAGGGGAATTACAAGGGAATCCGCTTTAGAAGAAGGCAGGGAAGTGGGCTTTGCGTTCAACAGCAGAGGGAATCCTGCTGTGTTCTCTAATTCCGCTGTCAAGCAATGGACAGCACCTTCTTCTGTGACCACCCAAAGCACGCCGCCGCTGGGCGTTTTTTCTTTGGCAGTTGCAATTGAAACGCTGGAAGGCATTTCAATATGCTTTGTTTGTGTTGTGGTGATGTCCATGACCTTTATCTTGTTGGTTCCTTCCACCCAGAATATATGCGTAGGTTTGTCGGCGGATTCAACATGGAGCTGCTCAGCGTTCCCTTCCAGTTGTACAGGGAACCCAGGTATTGAACGAGACTGCTTGGACTGTCTTGATGCGACAGTCAGCTGTAGCGAGAGCATGGAATCTCTAACGCTTGCATCGCATCTGCCTATTGCATATAGCTCCAATATTCTTGAAAGAATGTTGTTTCCCCTGACAAAGAAAGGTTCGCTTCTTTCCAAGTCGTAGAACAGGCTAAACATGAATTCCAAACTTTGCTCTTTGGATACAGCCTGCCAGTTGTGGTTTGCGGATATTCTGCTTCCACCCACGGACGACGTATAGACGGAAGAAAGTACTTCTGGGGACTCTGAAAAATAAACAAAACCGTCGTGCACAAGGTAATATGGACTCGGCATGTTTATCCCAAAGGCTTTCAACAGGTTTTGCAAAAATGGCGGAAGATAGATTCTTGGTAGCCGCACGCCATTCAAAATCAAACTGGTGTCGTCTTGCAAAATCACGGAAGAAAGAACATTGTCAAATATTTCCCTGCGTCTTGCTTCGTCCGTGATTTGCAGGACAAAAACAGGAGCGTTGAAACCTTCTAATCCGATTACGCTGCATTCTTTTCCTGTCCAGGAAAACAACAGGTCGTGCAACGTCGCGTCAAAAAAGTTCTTTGAAAATTTGTCGGCAGTGTTCCACAGGGAATTGATGTCCACGGTTTCCTGAAGCAGTGGAAACGCTGCCTCTGTTATTTCTTGCAGGGAACCTGCGTTTATTATGGTGTAATATTGAACCATGTTGCTAAGATATGCCATCATCTTTGGCATGGAAGAATTCCTTTCAAGCAAGGAAGCAAGTCCCTTTGTCTGTGGATTTGCTTTGATGGCATCGTTTTTTGCCAAGGGAATGTCCGCTTGAAAATCTATGTGCGAGTTTGCAATTTCCATGGTGACCAAGGCGCGTGAGTTGGATTCCAACAGCGCAGCGATTTTTTCTATGGTTGGGTTTTGGCTTGCAATGGACATGACAACGTTTTTTGAGTCCGCGATGATTTTTACAGGGCGGGTTGTTTTCTTGTTCAAGAGCGAGAGTTCTTCTTGTGTGTGGTATTTGTGGTTGTCGCCTTGGCAGGCTTTCTCAAGTTTTTCCAGGCTTGTGCTGAATATGACGGTGTTTTTGTACGGCTTTAAATAAAATACGCTGTCTTTTGTGGTAAACTCAAATCTGTAGAAGTCGCCGGAGTCAATCAACGACAACCCTTTCACATTGACAAAAGGAAAGACGAATCTTGCCAGTCGGGTTGCGGCGGAAAAAACTCCCATGTCAACAACCGCCACAATATCCTGCTTCCCCTGTCCAAGGTAAATTGCCGCATCCACAGGTCTTGAAGCCAACAAGGCGAACATTCTGTTGTTGCGCAAAGGAGACTGCCTGAACTCCACGAGCGCTCCACGTACTTTTGCCATTTCCGGTTGGGAAAGGGCGATTTCCATTGCAGGCAAATCTATAGCAGGAGAAAGGGCCTTCCAAACGGAGTCTGTGTGAACATAGACGGAAAAATCTGAAGGCACCAGCGAAATGGAGTCTTTTTTGTTCAACGCCGAAAAAACGCACCATGATACTGCAACCAACGCCAAGACAAAAACAAGACCAAAAAGGAATTTTATCAAAGACAGGAATGGATTTTTTTTTCTTGTTTTTACATCTTTTTGTTTTGTTGCGCAAAATTCTTTTATGAGCTGGATAGCTTTCCTGTCGTGTTTCCCTGAGAACCCGTGCCTTCCACCGGCAATTGTTTTGTTTGCAATTTTGTTGTTTCTGTTGAATTCTTTTTTGGCAGCCATGTACTCTTTGTATGCTTTTTTGGAATATTCCGGGTCCACGACATCATCTTTTGAGCCATGGACTATAAGGACGTTGCCGGAAAAAGCCTTAATTTGCTCATATGGTTTTAAAGAAAGTGCATCTTCTATGTAGCGGCTTCCCACTTCCATGGAATCGATTGACAAGGTTTCCGGTATTTCTTCAGGATTAAATTCTGTGCCAAGCATTTTTCCTGCCTTCGCATCGTCTGGGATGCAAAAAGCAGGGTAGAAAAGAATCAGGTTGGAAACTTCTGATTCATGTTTTGCCGCCGTCAATGCGCTTACAAGCCCTCCCTGGCTGCATCCCATAAGTGTTGTTCCGTGAGGATTTGTGTAGGGGAGATTCTTTGCGTATTCCATGACGGCTTCCAAGTCTTTTACTTCTGTTAGAACAGACATGTCGGTTGTTTGCCCGTCGCTTTCGGCGTTCATGCTCCCGCCACAAAAATCAAAGCAATAAGAAGCGTATCCTGCTTGTGCCAGAGCCATTGCATAGTTTTGAACCGTGCTTTGGTTGGCCATAAAACTATGGCATATTATCGCTGTCGGCAGGTTTGTCCCTTTTGGCTTGTATTCTGTTCCTCTTATTGTCAAACCGTCTCTAATGCAACTGAATTTGCTTTTTTGTATGGATTTTTTTTTGTTGAAACCAAACATTTTTACCCCCGTTATCTACAAAATTATATCATATAAAAAAATATTACAAAAGATGTTTTTCCAAATACCATGCAACTCCGTCTTCGTTGTTGGTCCTAGTTGTGTCGTCTGCCGCAAGTTTTACTTGCTCTATGGCGTTGCCCATGGCAATTCCTCTGCCGCACAGTTTAAGCATTCCGATGTCGTTGAAGTCGTCCCCGAAGGCAATTGTTTTTGCAAGGTTGATGTTTAGTTTTTTTGCAAGAATCTTGATGGCGTGTTCTTTTGTGGCGTTCCCACTGGAAAACTTGTACCAAGGAATGTCGGAGAATGGAAGATAGTCGCAGTCCTTCACGGCTTGTGCAATTTGTTTTGCCTTGTTGGGGTCGTCGGTTTGCACACAGATTTTCAGGGCGGGTTCGGAGAAATCGGAAAAATCGTCTATAGTTGCCCAGTCCGCATAGACTTCGGATTTGTCCTTTCCTCTGTTCCAAAAAATGTTGTCCAAAGTGTCCAACGTGATTTCACAATCTTTTCCACAGATTTCGTAGGCTTTTGCAAGGATTGCTTGGGTTTGTTCCACGGAAAAGGATTCTGTGTGCAGGAGATTGTCCTTGTGAAAAATACTTGCGCCCCCGTTGCAAATCACAACGTCAGGGGCGACTTGCTTTTCCCAATCCAAAAGATTGACTTTCCCACGTGAAGTGCAAAACCCAACAAGGATTCCAGCGGATTGGCAGCGTTTTAGGGTTTTTATGGAATAGTCGGAAATTGTTTTGTCGGAACGAAGAAGTGTTTCGTCTAAATCTAAAAGTATGAGTTCCATTTTAGAATTATATAAGATTGCAGTTTTTGTTTCAACGAAAAACAAGATATGTGATGCGGATATTCGCTTGTGGCAGGGGAAATAAGTTTTGCTAAATATCTACCTCACAAATCATTCCATGAAGTGAATTTGTCCAATGTCTGAAAAACATGTCGTGTTTTATTTTACGATAACTGCTTTTCCTTTGATTTCTTTTGCAGCAGCCGGTTCTTGCGCTTTGTACCCAATGGCAGCACAACCATAAACACCATGATTCGTAGGAACACCAAATTCGTCTAAAATAGCACGAACTTCCCCATCATCAAAACAATCTAAAAGTTGATTAATCCAAACGCATCCCAAACCAAGCGATTCACAAGCCAAATAAATATTTTCCATGGCACAAGCGTTATCAACTTCACGGAATTTCGAATCCTTTTCGTTAGAAGTAATAATCAAAACATCAGGATTATACATATTGTACCCATCACGCCCCAACGCTTTTCCAACAGCACCACACAACTTCTGAATTTTTTCTCTGTTCATAACAGCTGTAAATTGCCAAGTTTGTCGTCCCATTCCGCTAGCACTTGCCAAAGCACAATCCAAAATCACTTTTACATCATCTTCGCTAACAGCCTGGTCAGTAAACGCTCTACAAGAACGTCTTGTCAAAATAGTTTTAATTGTTTCGTTCATATTTTTCTCCTAATTCCATTAGATTCCTAACCACCAGCAAACACCATATTTATCAATTACTGTAGCACAATACTTGCTCCAAGGAAGTTCATGAATTTCTTCAATCACAACACCACCTTCTTTTAAAACATTAAAAGCATTGTCTACAGAATCTGTGCTTCCAAGTTCAAAAGCATTGAACGTCATAGTTTGTAATTTCATTTTATGGATTGCCCCAACATCGTAAGGTTCAGAAGCTTCTGCAACAGCAAGAATCGGCTCCCCATTTACAGAAAGTTCACAATGTTCATAAGCAGTTTTTTCCGGATTCCTAATTTCAAAAGTTACATCAGCCCCAAAAGCCTTGCAATAGTTTTCCACCGCTTCCAAACTATTCATCACATAAACTTGTGTATAACATTTCATAAAACAATCCTTTATGACTATTACAAATCAAGTAAATCAATAAGTGCTTTAGAAATTTCGTGGCATACTTGTATAAGCAACTCAAAATCAACCTAATTAAAATATATCACTGAAATATAAAAATCTACTAGCACAAATTTATTACGTAAATTTGGCAAGGGTTATTTTCATCCCATAATGTTGGGAAGATTTCGAATTCTTTAAATCCAAGGCTTTTATAAAAGAGATTTGTCTTGTCGTAAGAAGGATAGATGCCCATTTTTACGGTTTTCACTTGAATAAAAGAATAACCTAGTTCCATTGCTCTTTTTTTTGCTTGTGCAAAAAGTTGTTTGCCGATTCCTTTACGATGATATTCTTTTAAGATTCCCATCACAGAAAGTTCAAGGGTGTCTTTCCCGGTTTCTTTTAGGCATAAAAAACCTATAGGTTCTTCGTTTTCAATCGCTGCAAAACAAAGTTGCATTTCGCACTCATTGATATAAGCTTCTCGGCCAGATTCCATTTCAAACCATTCAGGAAGAGCTTCTAAAACTGTACGAAGAATACGTTTTTTTTCTGTGCCGTTTTTTATTTCAAGTAAATTCATAGGCATCCGATTCTGAAATATTTATTATTTAGGTTCATTGTTCTTCGTCTTCTACAAGGACAATTTTTTTTGTCACTTGGACTTTTTCTTCGTAGCAAGAGAAAATTTTGTCCTGGGTTTCTTCGCTTAGTTTTGGAGTGAAAAAACTGACAATCGGCACGACAAGCAGACCTCCAACCATTGCGAACGCACCGCAGTTTATAGGGGAATTGAAAACCGGAACAAACATATTTAAGACCGTTGTTCCCACGCCGAAAACAAAACTTGCCCATACAGCGGCTTTTGTCACTTTTTTCCAGAACAAACCGTAAAGGAAGGGTGCCAAAAAAGCTCCTGCCAAAGCGCCCCATGAAATTCCCATAAGCTGGGCTATGAATGTAGGAGGGTTCAATGCCAAGACCACTGAAACGACAATGAACACGACAATCAAAAGCCGCATGACCAGCAGTTGTTTTTTGTCGCTCATTTTTTTTGCCACGGAAATTTTCAGGAAATCCAATGTAAAGGTGGAACTTGAGGTAAGGACCAAAGAAGACAATGTTGACATGGAGGCGGACAAAACCAAAACCACAACGATTCCAATTAACACATCCGGCAATGTCGTGAGCATGGCAGGGACAATTGTGTCAAATTTTACATTCCCGTTTGCTCCATAAAGTGCGGGGGAGTCGAACAGGCGGCCGAATCCGCCCAAAAAATAACAGCCGCAAGAAATCACGATGGCAAAGAGGGTGGAAACAATCGTTCCTGTTTTTACGGCTTTTTCGCTTTTTATGGCGTAAAATTTCTGAACCATTTGTGGAAGTCCCAAAGTACCAAGGGAAGTAAGGACGACTACCCCCAAAAGATTCAGCGGGTCCGGCCCAAAGAAAGAGACGAACGGTCCTTTCATGTTCATCAGTGCGGGTGTGGTGTGGTCGGCATCAACGGGAAGTTCCGAAAGTTTTGCCACGGCCTGCATAAAGCCGCCTTGCCCGTTCAAAACCGCGGCAATCACGCAGACAATTCCGGCTAGCATTATGATTCCCTGTATGAAATCGTTTATTGCGGTCGCCATGTAACCGCCAAGGATTACGTACAAGGCGGTGAGAAGTGCCATGATTATTACGCACCATTTGTAGTCAAAATTGAAGGCCATTCCAAAAAGACTTGAAAGCCCGGAATATACGGAAGCTGTATAAGGAATCAAAAAAACAAAAACGATCAGGGAAGAAACAAGTCTTAACGCCACACTTTCAAAACGCTTTCCAAAGAATTCCGGCATGGTTTTTGCTTCCAAGTGGTGGGTCATAACACGGGTGCGCCTGCCAAGCAGAACCCATGCCAAAAGGCTGCCAATCAAGGCGTTGCCGATTCCAATCCAGGTCGAAGACAACCCGTACTTCCACCCAAACTGCCCGGCGTAACCTACAAACACAACGGCGGAAAAATAAGAAGTGCCGTAGGCAAAAGCGGTGAGCCACGGACCTACGCTGCGTCCGCCAAGAACAAATCCGTTCACGTCTTTTACGGATTTCCTTGAATAGATTCCAACAAACACCATCACGGAAAAAAATACAAACAGCATTGAAAGTTTTACAAACATTTTTCAGCCCCAAAGACAAAAAGATAATTGATTCTAATTGTTTGCACATAGTTTGTCAAAACGTCCCCTGTCAGTAATTGGCTTCCGTGCCAATTACTGACGGCGAGTTTT
>JAZSMM010000073.1:0-2834 GCA_045535895.1 Treponema sp. | reverse complement strand
CTTGGCCTCCGACTTCGTTTTGCAAGACAAAAAAACAGGAGACACCATAACTTTTGAGCATATTGCGGAAAGCGGAATTACAAGGGAATACATAATCTACACGACCACCGTCATAACAAGAGGAACGGACGAATTCCCCGTTATAGGTTCCACATTGGATGTTCCCAAGGTTCAGGTTTCTTCATATGAATACGACTCCATAAATGTACAGTGGCAAAAGATAGAGGGGGCGGCAGGTTACGCCGTGACCGCCGCATATCAGGACGCTGCCATAAAACAAGCAAACCCGATTGAAAGTGCAAAGGAGATACCGGCGGAAGGGCCGTTCACCTACAGCTTTGAACAACCCAACGGTTACGACAATGCCGCCGTCTCAGGGCTTCCTGTTGCGGTTACAGTGCAGGCGAAATCCAATGTGGAGCGCAACGTCGTTAGTTGGAATACGACCGAAGAAAAATACGAGCTTTCCACGGAATCCGTAAAAGACGAACAAGGGAATCAAGTCACGGAAAGTTCTTTCTCAAGCATTTCATCCCACACGATGGGGCCGGCTCGCCTAAACGCAAAGGCAATCCAAGCGGTCGCAACCGACTCGATAAACCTGGCATGGAACGAAGTCGAGGGAGCTGCGGCATATGCCATAATCAGAAACCGACATCATGTCGCCCCCGGCGGAAGCGATGACTACCAGTCCACAGAAAAATACATAGTGAAGAATTCAAACGGAGGACTTGTAGTCGAGCAGCTTGGCGGAATGGACGACATTTCCGGCTGCGTAACGGTTGTACAAGACAACGGGAAGATAAAACTCACAGACAAATACGCTGCACAAACAGACTCAAATACCAGTTGGCAAATATCACAGTCGCAAATTCCGTGGGGCTGTCCCTACGACTACATTGTGCTTCCCCTTGTCAGTGCAGATGACGAGGTGGAATACGATTATTCCGTTGACGCAAAATCAATAACGGTGGATTCCGTGGAATTAGCTTCCATGCCTTCAACCCGTGGTTCTGCCCTAGGCTATGGTTGGAATGTTGCGGCTTCCAAAGGTTGGCAAAACGCAGAACTACAAGGAGAAGCCTCTTTTGCAGACAATTCTTCCATCTATGTTTCATGGGACAATCCTTCCATATCCTCCGCGCAAACCGTTACATACAGTGTGCACCGCCGACAACAAGGCGGCACAAACTGGCAGACATTGACTTCCGGCACCACGAACAAATACTACGAGGACACAACCGCACAACCCGGCACAGTCTATGAATACGCAATAGGATTGCAGAACACGTCGGACCCCACTGGAAACGCCGATTACATTGACTTCAGCGCAAAAAACATGGACGGCGTTTTTGCAAACGAAGCCGCTGCCGCAGGGTTCATACTTCCCATGCCGGAAATCACCAGCGCAAGCCGCCAGGCGTTGCCAAACAATGCGGAACAGATAATATGGCCGGCCGCGAAAGTGGGCGGCACGAACAACCGCATGATAGACGGCTACATAATAGAAGTTTTGAACAACAACATCTCCGCCGGCTGGAACAAGATTGCAGAAATCAAGCACAGCGACGACGGAGCAAAAGCCACATACACACAGCTTGTGGACAACTCGTCCGGCTTGTTGAAAGTGCTGCGGAATTACAAACACTACTTTAGAGTCCGTTCTTTCCGAGAGCAAAACGGCAAACGCACTTACAGCCCTGCACCTGATTACACCTGGTCCGACGGGGCGGAAAACACCTACGTAAAATGGGGAGCAAGACAAATAACTATTGACGAGTTTGCTCTTGTAGCGGCAACTTCCATTGGCGACAGTTTGTACAATGATACCTATTCTAGTGTAAAAGAAGGCAATATTGGTTATGACAGAACATATACCTTCAAAACTCCTGGACCAAGTTTCCAAAATATTTCTGGAAACCTTTATGGATATGCAACTGCTACAGGTAGCAAACCAAAAAAATATGGGGCGGTTTGTGCTGGTATTTTAGGTGCAATATCTGGGCCAAAAACAAAGACAAGTACCCTGACTTTCACAGAGAATACCGGAGTTGGTATGTATTCAGGAACTGTAGTCATAGAAAATTTAGATTCTTCATCTGGAACTTTCAGAGTAACTTACAATGAACAGACTAAAGAATGTTATACACAAGACATAGGTAAACTGTTCAAATATTAAGGATTGCAAAAATATGAAAAAAAATACATTCCACCCTGTCCTTATCCTTTGCCTTGTTTTCCTGTCAGGTTGTGCGGAGTTGTTCCAAGGCAAAGTCCCCATGAAAGGGAATTCAAACGGAACTTTGAGCGGGATGCTCTCTTCCCAAGAAGAAATATCGGAGCTTTCCACACCGGAACAGCTTTTTGTGTCCAAGGGGAAATCCCCCACGGACATAGAGGTAACATGGTCTTCCGTCACAGGAGCGGTCTCCTACCGGCTGGAACGTGCAATAGTCTCCCCCAACCCGGACGGTTCTTATATAGAACCGGATGAAAGCCTTTTCGAGGTTGTTGAACAGGCGGTATACGGAACAAACTACACGGACACCGTGCTTTCCACCGCAAATTCCTACGGGCAAGAATACAAGAACAGGTATTACTACCGGGTTTCTGCGGAAAACTCAAGGAAGAAATACACCCCAAGCCCCTTTTGTTCAAGCCAATACGGCACGTTGTTCGCCGCTCCACAAAACGTCCGCGCAGACTTGGGGGAATCCACCACAAGCATAACAGTACGTTGGAACGCAGTCCAGGACGCAGCCTCTTACGAGATATGGCGTGGAACAAATTCCAGCGGAGCAGGTTCAATAAAAATTGCCAGCGTGAGTGCGGAC
>JAZSMM010000281.1:0-7565 GCA_045535895.1 Treponema sp. | reverse complement strand
AAGGTCTTCCCATGTTTTCCCGCTGTCACGGCTAAGGTAAACAGTGTTGTCCGTTGCAGCCGCCAGGATGTTGCCTTTTTGTGGATGCGCAAAAATGTCTTTTATTTCCTTTGCCTGCGGAACAAGAGTTGTGTTTGTTCCGTCGTATTCCTTTAGCGTAAGAACAGGCAGTCCGTTTTCACTGCCAAGCAGCGTGAAATTTGCCAAGTCCGTGCTGTACAAAAGACCGTGTCCCGTCACAAAAAACCATTGTTCGCCAAGGTCTGTTTCGGTACGCAAAATCTGGGTTACACGACTTTCGTTCCACAAAGGAACGGGCGTGTCGTTGCCCACTATCTTGTAAAGACCGCTTTCTGTTCCTGCAAGGATGTGTTGGCTCAAATGGGATTCGTCCAACGGTGGCAGGGACTTAGGAAGCTGATAGAGAGGCAGGCTTACATTCAATCGAGTTGAAGGCTGTGCACCCAAATTCTCTGTAAAAAAACTCAGCAAAGAAACAACCAAAAACAAAACAAGTTTACGCATATTTAAAATATCGGAGATTAACACGGCGTTCTCAAGTGCTTTGTGGAACTTGTGCGGCATAAGGGCAAACATTGACAAACCCACAAAATATGCAAAACTAACTGTAGTTAATGAAGATAGAAACAAAGCAATAATTCCAGAAACTCCCCTTTTTGAATGTAGAACCAACTGGACCAGAGGCAGCCAAAATGCACAGGATTGCGTTTTGCCCAAAGTTGCGGTAAAACACAAAAGCCGCTACAATATAGCCATGCGAATCCGAATCATAGAAATGCCGCTGGATTTTGGCGGCAACCGCCACGGCTCGGACATGGGGCCGTCTGCCATACGCCTTGCAGGACTGAAAGAGCGATTGGAGTCCTTGGAGCACGATGCCGTCACTTCCTTTTCTCCTCTTTCCGTGAACCCACAGGAATATGAACAGCCCGGCCGCAACGACGCAAAATACTTGACCCAAATCACAACCGCTTGTGAGCAACTTGCCGCGCGCACGGAACAAGCCGTTTTGGACGGTGAGTTCCCTCTTGTACTGGGTGGCGACCACTCAATCGCGCTGGGTACAATCGCCGGGGTTTCCGCCGCCTGCAAGAAGAACGGCAAGCGGCTTGGAGTTCTTTATGTGGATGCCCACGGCGACTTCAACACAAACGAAACTTCAACTTCCGGGAACATACACGGAATGTGCCTTGCCGCCTCTTGTGGATACGGCCTTAACGAACTTACGGAACTTTACTTTCCCGGTGTAAAAGTTTTGCCGCAGAATGTGTGTTACGTGGGTTTGCGTGACATAGACCCGCAGGAGCGCAAACTTATGAAAAACGCTGGAGTGACAGCTTTCACCATGAGCGACATAGACAGGCAGGGCTTTTCCGCAGTGCTAAAAAAAGTGGCTGTTTTCTTTAAGTCCAGGGTAGACGTTCTCCATGTTAGTTTTGACATGGACGTTATAGATCCAATGTTTGCTCCCGGCGTTGGAATTCCGCTTCCTGGTGGATTAAACTATAGAGAGGCGTTGTTGCTGATGGAAGAAATGTCCGCCACGGGTTTGGTCGTTTCTGCGGAGTTTGTGGAAGTGAACCCGGTCTTGGATGTACGCAGCCAGACTGCCAGCATGGCGGTGGAACTTATGGCACGCCTTTTGGGAGATACAATTTATTGATTCATAAAAACAAGGTTTTTGTCTTGTTTGCGGTTTTCTTAGTCTGCGTTCCTGTTTTTGCACAAGAAAATTCCAAAGACACGCCGCCTGTTGTGGCTTTGCCTGTCAGTCTGGAACACCCAAAAAACAAAGCAAGGGTCAATATATTTGACAAAAAAAGGAAAAGAGTACCTGTTGTTTCTTGGGAAATTGAAAAACAGCAGGGCGTTCAAATAGTCAGTCGCTTGCCGGGAACCAAATTGTTCACTAAAAAAAGTGACCACGAAGTCGTTTTCCCCACGAACAATTACAAAAGCGTAATGCTTACGGTTTTTTTTGATGACTTGTTTATTTTACATTCGGATTTGACAGCGGGTTTTTCCAAGGACAATACTCCGTTTGTTTTTTCCATGGAAACAGTTCCATATTTGTACCACGAATGGACTTCTGCGGAAGTGAATTTTTACGTTGCCAAGCGGGCTTATCTTCCAAACAATTTTGCACTGTATCCTTTTGTGGGCTACATTTTTTCCCAATATTATTTGCAAAAGATGAATTCCCCGACAAACCTGGAGAATGTAAGACTTCAGACTTTTACGACTGGTGTAAAGGTGACTTTCCAGCCAAACCGAATGATAACGTTGGATTACGGTCTTACCTTTTCGCCTATTCTTATGTTGAACTACAACAACATGCTTTTGTACCAGATAGGCTACGAAGCCGCAGTCAGGATAAAAACTAGCTTTATGCTTGTTTCCGCAGTCCTTTCCACCCGCAACAACATTGAATATTCAAGTCAACTTTTGGGAACAGATACAATTCGAGTTTCCGAAATCGGGGTCAAGTTCAAATTTATTTTGTAAGAGTCGGGCAAGCAAAAAAGTTTACATGCCTTTCGTCGCAGGAAGACTAAAAGGAATAACCCGCTCCTACGCCGGCAGACCAACTGTAAGGTTCTGCGGCACCAAAAACATAGTCCATGTTTATTTTAGGTTCTATATATGTATTCCCTGCGGTTATCCTCCACCCAATAGAAGCACCTGCGGACATGTTTTTTGACGTGACCTTGTTGGCCCAAGAAAAACTTCCTCCAATCGAACCTTCTGCAAAGGCCCCAGAGAAAGGATATAGCCTGGCAAAAACCGACGGCACAGCGGAAAACCTGTCGTTGAAATTCGTTTGACCGCTTATCTTGAATCCAATGCTGACCATGCTGAACGGCCTGTATTCAATGTTCAAACTGCCTGAACCATATGGATTCATGTTGCTTCCCATGTTCACGTCAAGAGAGCCTCCAACGGAAAGTCCGTCTGCCGCAAACGCTGCGGAAACGGCAAAAAAAACAATAGCAAGGAAAACGGTTATTGTTTTCTTCACAAAACACCTCCAAAATATTTAATTAAGCAAAACTGGGCTAAAGGTTGTTCGCCCACTTTGCAAAAAGTTCCGGACAAACCTGGCATTCTGTTTGGACAAATCAAGACCAAGGGTCTTTTGCGACCTTCTGAGAATTCTTTGTGATTGTCCAAAATATAAGTTGTGATGTAAGGTTTGTAGTTGTTGTTTTTAACCCTTTGTTCTGATATTGGACCGGCAGTTCAATTTTTTTGTGAATCATTAAGAACCCCCAAAAACAATGTCAACCAATTATAGCATAGATTAAAAATTTTTGTGTCGGTGGGTGATGAAATTCAATACAAATAATACTAGAAATTGCATTCATTTTTATGGTAAAATCATTTTTATGGTCGCGTTCGATGTCACTTCTGGCAATGCCCTTCCTTTTGGTGCAACGCCTGTTCGTTCTGGAGTTAATTTTAGCGTTTTTTCAAGGAATGCAACTTCTGTGATACTTGATATTTTTGCAAATCCAGATGATTCGTTGCCTTGTTTTTCTTATACCTTGAACCCATCGACCAACCGTACTGGCGACATGTGGCATGTTTGTGTGCAGGGTTTAAAACCCGGAGCTTTGTACTTGTATCGTGTGGACGGTCCTTTTGAACCTAAAAAAGGGCATCGGTTTGACCGCAACCAATACCTGCTTGACCCTTATGCAAAGGCAATAACAGACGTTTCCATTTTTGCAAACCTTCCGCCGGGATACAAAACTCCTGTTGACAAGATGGACGTGGAGCTTGGCAAGCAACATTCCGCCAAAGACTTTCCCAAATGTGTTGTGGTTGACGACAATGAATTTGACTGGCAGGGTGATCTGCCTCTTAATTACAAATTGAAAGATTGCATAATTTACGAAAGCCACCTCAAAGGTTTTACGGCAAGTCCTTCTTCTGGTGTGGAGCATCCGGGAACATACAGAGGGATGATAGAAAAAATTCCTTACTTAAAGAAACTGGGAATCACCAGTGTGGAGTTGCTTCCTATCCAAGAATTCGATGAATTTGAAAACGCCAACAAAAATCCTAGGACGGGAGAAAGACTTACAAACTATTGGGGTTACAGCACAATTGCATTTTTTGCCCCTAAGGTGTCTTACGCCGCAGACCGTTCCCCCGGTGGTGCGGTAAAAGAATTCAAAGAGCTGGTAAGAGAGCTGCACAAAAACGGTATAGAAGTGATTTTGGATATTGTGTTCAACCATACCGCGGAAGGCAACGAGCGTGGCCTCACGTTGAATTTCCGTGGATTCGACAACTCGATTTATTACATACTGGAAGACGAACGCAAACAATACTACAAGAACTTTTCTGGCTGTGGAAATACGGTCAACTGCAATCATCCTGTGTTGCGTAGTTTTATCATAGATTGCCTTCGCTATTGGGTGACGGAAATGCATGTGGACGGCTTTCGCTTTGATTTGGCTTCTATCCTTGGACGGGACCGCAACGGCAACCTGATAAAAGACCCTCCTGTGTTGGAGCGAATCGCCGAAGACCCAATCCTTAGTCGGACAAAAATAATTGCGGAAGCATGGGACGCAGGCGGTGCGTACCAAGTCGGCAACTTCCCCGGAGGGCGTTGGGCTGAATGGAACGACCGCTTCCGTGACGAAATCCGCAGGTTCTGGCGTGGAGACGATTATTTGGCGGGCGGGGCCGCCACCCGAATAGCCGGCAGTGCGGATTTGTATCAGGACGACGGACGCAAGCCGTGCCATTCCGTTAATTTCATTACTAGCCATGACGGGTTCACCATGAACGACTTGGTGAGCTACAACGGCAAGCATAACGAACAGAACGGAGAAAACAACAGGGACGGTTCTGACAACAACTCCAGTTACAACTACGGCTATGAAGGTCCTACAAAAAATATGGAGATTGAGTCGGTTCGTACCAGGCAGGTGAAAAACCTGCTGCTCACATTGATTCTTGCGCAGGGAACGCCCATGCTGCTTGCAGGGGACGAAATACGCCGCACGCAAGGCGGAAACAACAACGCCTATTGCCAGGACAACGAGATTTCTTGGTTCAATTGGCAGAACACGCAAATGCACGCTGATATTTATGATTTTGTTCAAAAGGCGATTGCCTTGCGACGCAAGCACCCGGTTTTTAGACGGCAGGATTTTTACGAAGGCAAAAGCCACGACGCAGGTTCCACCCCGGACATCTCTTGGTTTGCCTCGGACGGAAAATGTCTTGACTGGAACAACGCAAACCATTTTCTGTCTTTCCGCCTGGGAGGCGGCAAGGCCGAAACAAAGGCATTGGCGGACGACAGCGATTTTTTCGTGATGTGCAATTCCGGCACAAAAGACATAACCGTGAAACTTCCTGCGGCAGGCAAGGAAAAGTCATGGTACAGACTTGTGGACACTTCTGTTCCTGCTCCCAACGATTTTATGAGCGACGGAAACGCAGAGTTGCTTGAGGTTCAGAAAAGTTATGTTCTGCCCGCCCGGACAATGGCTGTTCTGGAATGTAAATGACTTCGGCTTGTAAACCGGTTTATAACAGCCTTGACAGATTCCTTTGTTTGAGATTATCATAACTACATTCCATAACAAACATATCTCACAAGGAACAATTCATGAATTTTGACAAACAGCAATTCAAAGACTCCCTTACAAAACGTCTAAAAAGACAATATGGAAAGGATTTTTCTCAGGCAAACATCCACGACTTGTTTGACGCAGTTTCTGCTTCTGCTTTGGAACTAATAATGAACAACTGGATGGAAACCCGTCGCCAATACGAGAAGAACCCTGTCCGCCAAGTATATTACTTGTCCGCAGAGTTTTTGATGGGGCGTGCCATGAGCAACAACCTTATCAATGCGGGAATTCTTGACAGCATAAAAGAAGTGCTGAACGAAATGAATATAAATTACAATCTGCTTGAAGACGAAGAACCAGACGCAGGTCTTGGCAATGGTGGTCTTGGTCGTCTTGCCGCTTGTTTTTTGGATTCCTTGGCGACATTGGATTATCCCGGGCACGGTTACGGAATCCGCTATGAATATGGAATGTTTGAGCAGCATATAGAAAACGGTTATCAAGTTGAATATCCAGACAACTGGCTCAAGCACCGTGACCCTTGGGAAATAAAACGTAGCGATTTGGCTGTAACCGTTGTCTTTGGTGGAAATGTGGTTGTCCGCAAAAGAGAGAATGGAAGGGATTTCTTTGGCATAGAGAACGGTGAGGTTGTTACTGCGACACCTTTTGACATGCCGATTGTTGGTTACGAAACAAACACTGTGAACACGTTGCGTTTGTGGCAGGCAACATCGCCAAACGGATTTGACTTGCAGCTTTTCAACAACATGGAATACAACCGTGCTGTTGAACGGCAGAACAGTGCAGAAAATATTTCCCGTGTTCTGTATCCCAACGACAACGGCCCAAGCGGAAAGGCTTTGCGCTTAAAGCAACAATATTTCTTTACATCCGCTAGTTTGCAGGATTTGGTTCGTAATTTCGTAATCAACCATGGAACGAATTTTGTCAAATTCCCGGAACTCCATGTAATCCAGTTGAACGACACCCATCCTGTTGTGGCGATTCCCGAGCTGATGCGTATTTTGATGGACGAATATGGAATGAGTTGGGAAGACGCATGGCAGATTGTAACAAAAACCTTTGCATATACAAACCATACGATTCTTGCAGAAGCATTGGAAAAATGGCCTATCGACATATTCCAAGGACTTTTGCCCCGTGTATACCAGATTGTAGAAGAAATAAACCGCCGCTTTATGATTGAGTTGCGCGAAAAGTATCCTGCCGACTACATGAGGCAAAACCGTATGTCCATAATCGCAAACGGAATGATTCACATGGCGTGGCTTGCAATACATGGATGCTTTAGCGTGAACGGCGTTGCAGCGTTGCACACGGAACTGCTTAAAACGCAGGAACTAAAAGACTGGGCAGAACTTTATCCGCAAAAATTCAACAACAAGACAAATGGCGTTACACAACGCCGTTGGCTTTTAAGTGCAAATCCGGAGCTTGCAAAGTTCATTACCGACAGGATTGGCCATGGTTGGGAAAAAGACTTGTCCAAGTTGAAGGCGTTGGAAAAATTTGCGGAAGATACAGCTTCCCAAAACGAGTTCTTAGACATCAAGCGGCGCAACAAAGAAAGACTTGCCGAATACTTGAAAGTGTCGCAGAATGAATTCCTTGACCCGGATTCCATTTTTGATGTCCAAATCAAACGTCTGCATGAGTATAAAAGACAGTTGCTTAACATTCTTCATGTCATGTACTTGTACAATCGGATTCTGGAGGATTCTTCTTTCAATCCGCCCGCCCGCACTTATATTTTTGGAGCAAAAGCCGCTTCTGGCTACCGCCGTGCAAAATCCATAATCAAGTTGATTAACACTGTTGCGGAACGCATCAACAACGACCGGAGGGTACGGGGCAAGTTGCGTGTGGTGTTTGTGGAAAACTACCGCGTAAGTGTTGCGGAAAAACTTTTCCCTGCCTCCGATG
>JAZSMM010000166.1:0-9344 GCA_045535895.1 Treponema sp. | reverse complement strand
GGCCTCCGACTTTCTTCCCTACAATCCTCAAGGATTTTATTCCGCAATTCGCCATGGCACGGCACACCGCCCCGATATTCCTGCTTTCCTCTGGACGACATAAAACTATGTGGATTCCGTTAAAACTCATAGACAAACTATACTTTTTTTTTGCGCTTTGCGCTACAATCTAAAGCATGGAAAGCATTGCAGGGAAGAAAGCCGTGGTGGTAGGCGGTTCGGGCGGCATAGGTGCTTGCGTGGCACGTGAACTAGTTCATGCAGGGGCACAAGTCCTGGTTCATGGCGGTCACGCTTCCGAAAAATTTGACAAACTAATGGAAGAATTGAGCAAAATAAACAAAACGGGAAACAACAAGGCCGTCGTTCAACCAATTACAATTGAGAATTTCCATGACATAGAAAAAAGCGGTCTTTTTTCTGCAATTCAGGAATGCGACATATTATGCGTATGCTTTGGTCCTTTTGTGCAAAAACCTTTGGACCAAACATCCGCCCTTGAATGGAAGCAAATGGCGCTTTTGAACTATGCGCTGCCAGGGATTTGTGTTTCAACAGCACTACCCTACATGACGGCAAAAAAATGGGGACGCATAATATTGATGGGCGGCACAAGAACCCAGGACATAAATTCTTTTTCAACAAACGCAGCTTACGCCGGTGCAAAAACAGGAGTCGGTTGTCTTGTAAAATCGGTCGCGACAGAGTATGCAAGCAAAGGCATAACTTGCAACGGTGTAATGCCAGGTTTCACAAAGACGGAATACCAAAGCCAACAACAACTACGTGAACTTGCACTAAAAATGCCGCTCGGCAAACTTGTCGCTCCGGAAACTATAGCACGCACAATAATGTTTTTGATAAGCACACCTGAAATAAACGGAGCACTCCTGCCCATTGATTGCGGATGGCATCCTTGCATGACGGGTAAAAACCGTTTGACAGACACAAAATGATAGTATATTATTAAAAAATGTAATCTTAACAAAGATGAGGTTTTGGAACATTATGGACAACAATGACTTGGTTCCCGATTTTGACTCTAAAAAAGATGACAACCTCTCGATTTCATTGCAATCTTGTCCTGAATCAGATGGTGGCATTGTTATCTGTCTGACAGGTTACATCGACACTTACAACTCGCCTTTTTTTCAAGAGCAGATTAACAAAGTTGTTGACGAAGGTTTTTACAACCTGATTTTTGACTGCACAAAACTTAATTACGTTTCTTCAACAGGAATCGGTGCTTTTTCTTCTTTTTTGAAGACAGTAAAGGCGCAGGGTGGAGAAATCATAATTTTTGGGCTTCAAGGAACAACATCGGAAGTCTTCCAACTTTTAGGGTTTTCTCAACTATTCAAAATAAAGGCTACCCTTGAAGAATCGGTCGCACTTTTAAGGCAAGGAACGCATACTTCAGTGTCTGTTTTCCCTAAAGAATTTTCATGTCCTGTATGTTCAAAACGGCTCAGGGCTTCTTGTGCTGGTAGATTCCGTTGTTCGGAATGCAAATCCATTCTTACAGTTGACGCTCAAGGGCAAATAACTGTGGGTTAAAACCGTTCCCCATAAATTGTTTTAAGCAATTTATTTTGGTTGTGGTTTCGACCTTCTAATGATATTTTATGGAACGATGAAAACTTTTGTTTCCTTGCTGGGTGTGTTTTTTGTAGTATGCATTATGGGAACCATATTCGGGTTTTGCACTTGCCTCTTATATGCCCATACCACATTACTTGTTGCCGGACAGCCTGTCTCCTCTGTACCAGATGGCGCACCGCTTTTTTATTTACTTGCTTCCTGTGCCGTTGCAGCCGCTGTTTCGTGTGTTTTCCTTGTTAATTATACAATCCGCTATCCAAAGAATGCTTTAGTCCATGCACTTTCCTTTGTTTTTATTGGTCTAGTTGCATGGCTTGCAGTCATTCCATGTTGTGTCAACTATGCCGGTAAAGCCGCGGCAAAAATAGAAGAACAAGAAAGACCATTGCCAAGCAGGCGATATTTCCGCCCGGACGGAGACGGAATATTCTTTTACTCCGCCATATTTCCAGAAACAGACAGCGGAAACGGACTTTACATAGATTTGAACGGTTTCACAAGTTCAAAGAGCGGCGTTTTGAGGATAGAACAAGCCCCCATAAACAGGAACGCATCCGCACCTTTTTGCGATTTGTTGATTCGCAACACAATGAAGTCACCCAAAATTGCAAAGCCATTTTTAAGTGTTTTCAGGCAATTTGCACTGAACGCAGCGACCGCTCTTAAGAACGGCTGGAAGTCCTGGTTGATGTTCGCCACGTTTGGGCTTGCCTGCATGTCGTTGCTTGGCTTGCGTAGAATTTTTCGTTGGCGGCTTTTGAATTGCATGGGTGTATTCGTCGGATTCTGCTCAATAGTTGTACTGAACGCACTTTATCTTTCTGGATGGAACGGAACTATTACATCAGGAATCATTATACCTTCCTGGCTTATGAACTGCATCATAAGTTGTGTTTCTACTTGTGTGGGTATTGTCTTGGCAATCTTCCGAACCGACCCAAACAGGGAGCATGACTGATGAAAAAAGTTGTTGTTATAACGATTATATATTGTATTGTCATTTACATCTTTGCTTTGTGCATGGTTGTGTTCAACGACACGTTGCCACGACTTTTACCAGGAATGGCCTTGGCGTACAGAACCCAAAAAAGCCTGCTTCTTTTTTGCACTATTTTACCTGCGGTTATCATAAGTGCTTTTATGATTGGCTACACAACAATGTTCAGCAACAACGAAAAAAGGCCTTTGGTCAGATTCTCCGCTGTTATGATGCGTTTTTTCAAAAAGATTGCGATTGCCGCTATATGCGGAGCTTCTGTCGTCACAGTAACATATGAAGTTTTCATGCCTTTGCTACGACAGTCCATTACCAAAATGGAAAAAGCCCCGGCCTTGTACACCGAGTACTTGAATTCAGCCAGAAAAAACTTGGATTCCGGGCTTTATGCAGTTGCGCACCAATATGCCGTGGCGGCACAAGAACTTTTCCCAAAATCAGACGAGGCTCAAATGCTCAAAGAAACCTGTGAAGTTTTCTTTGACAAACTGTCAATGCCTCAAGATTTCATTGACCGTGCCGTTCCTGCGATTCCACAAGAAACTATAACCGACTATGACAACGCTGCTTCTTATGAACTTTTGCAAAGGGCAATGGTTCTTTTCCAACAAGAAGAATGGATAAACGCGCACTATTATGCTATGCTTGCCCTCGCATGCGCAGAAGACGGAAGTGCAAACGAAACAGACGCAAAAATGCTTGCCGCCCAGGCATGGAATGAATTGGAAGAAATAAAGATATTCCAAGACCCGAAACAGGAATCCCTTTACAGACAAAAAATGGACGCATACCAAAAACTTATGTCCAAAGATGTCGTGGGTGCCTACTATGCTTTCACAAAGCTACTGGAAGAAAACCCCACAGATCCAGACGCAATACGATACCAAGCGATAGCCGCGGCACAAATGGCACAAAACTATTTCTTTTTCGACGAGCTGCCGGAATCCGGGTTGTTAGAAGCCGACGACAACATATGCTTTTATGCCACACGTGCAAACGGAAGTTTTTATGTGGTTTACATAAAAGGGACAGCTTCTGTACAAGGAACGGGCAGGATGATTCAATATTTAAGGGATGTTTCTGTGTTCCAATATACTCGCAACGGAACATATGAGATGTCTTTCTATGTGCCTTACGCAAAGGCAGTAGCCCAACCGCTTGATTCTTTTGACCAAAATTTGCAAGAGCAGCTTGGAGTGACAGGAAAGAACGTTTCCGTACCCTTTTTGATGTTGGAAAGTGCAGACAGAACAAGCGAAGCACCCATAAATCGTCCTGTTTATTCTTTTGCAAAAGAGGAAGACTCGGTAGGCGCAGAACAAATGCCGGGATTTTTGGTACTGCCAATCAATTACAATGATTTTTTGCTTATAAACGATATCTCCTTTAATCCAGACGACATGACCTTGATTGATCTTCTACGCTTTGCCGGCAGGGCGGACAAATACGGCTACGCAAAAGAAGTTTACGGACAATCCCTTTGTTCACGTGTGTGTCGCCCAATATTGTACTTGGCCATATTGATTTTTGCCGCAGTTGTGGGCTGGAACTACAGACTGCTGCCCAAAAATCGTTTCCGCTTGATATGGATTCTTGCAATTCCCATTCTAACTGCAATCATATATTTGTTTTTATCTATATTCACTTACATAGAAAGATTAATAAACTATGGACTGATAGAACTTTTGGGGATGGCAGCTGTTCCTGCAATATTTGCCTGCTCGGTGGTGGTGCTTGTCAGCGCTTCCGTTTTGTTTGTTTCACGGAAAAGTTAAACGCAACAGAGCCACAAAAAAATATTGATAAAAAAATATCTAATCAACTTTAAAAATATATTCACAAACCCTTTTCCTTCTGCTATACTGTTTTTCAACAAAAGCATATTGATGTTTTTATTTGGTCAAAACCTTAAAACAAGGACGGATACATTATGGGAAACAAAATCACTATTATCGGTTCCGGCAGCGTTGGTTCAACCATTGCCTATACGCTTGCCGTTCAAGGACAGGCTTCTGAAATCGTAATGATTGACATTAACTTGGAAAAATCCTTGGGAGAAGCCTTGGATATTCGTCAGGGAATGTCTTTTTGCGACCCGGTAAAAATCTATGCCGGAAGCTACCAAGACGCAAAGGACTCCGACATTGTAATCCTTACGTCGGGTGTTGCCCGCAAACCGGGACAATCCCGCTTGGACTTGGCTCAGACAAACGTAAACATTACAGGCTCTATAATTCCTGAAATCACAAAAGCCGCTCCCAACGCAATTTACATCATAGTCGCAAATCCTGTTGACATCCTTACATACCAGTTCCACAAAGTTTCAGGTATTCCTGCAAACAGAATAATCGGTTCTGGAACAGCCCTGGACACCGCTCGACTTCGTGCAAGATTGGCGGAACATTATCACTTGGCACAGCAGAATGTTCATGCCTATGTGTTTGGTGAACACGGTGACTCCTCTTTTGTGCCCTGGTCTCTTTGCAATATCTCTACCGTGCCTATCGACGACTTTGTAAATCACGTCCGTTCCACAGAAGGTCATTTGTATCCGGCATTGGTGCATGACGAAGTTGAGCAATACGTTCGTAAATCCGGTGGCCGCATAATCGCCCGAAAAGGTGCGACATTCTATGCAATCGCAATTTCTGTTTGCCACATTTGCCGCTGCATTTCTTTTGACACAGAAACAACCCTCAGCGTTTCGGATATGATGAACGGTGAATACGGAATAAGCGATGTATGTTTGAGTACTTTATCTTTAGTCGGAAGCGACGGAATCACAGGCAAGATTTTGCTGCCTATGACGGATTCTGAAATTGCCTCCCTTAGGAACAGTGCGGACTGCTTAAAATCAATCATCAAAGACTTGAAGTTCTAATTTAAGAGGCTTGTTTAAATATGGAATATAGAATTGAACATGATTCAATGGGCGAGGTAAAAGTTCCTGCGGACAAATATTGGGCCGCACAAACAGAACGCAGCCATGAAAACTTTAAAATCGGTGTGGGCATTGAAACCATGCCACGAGAAATCACAAAGGCTTTCGGGATTCTAAAAAAAGGGGCAGCCACGGCAAACCATGCATTAAAGCCGGAAAAAATGACAGCTGAAAAACTGGATGCCATTAGCAAGGCCTGTGATGAAGTTATATCAGGTTCGTTGAACGACCACTTTCCCTTGGTTGTCTGGCAGACAGGTAGCGGCACGCAATCCAATATGAACGCCAACGAGGTAATCGCAAACAGAGGTAACGAGATTGCAGGTTCAAAACTTTTGCATCCAAACGACGACATCAACATGAGTCAGTCCTCCAACGATACATTCCCCACCGCAATGCATATTTCCGCTGTCATGGCGATAGAAGACAAATTGATTCCTGCAATTGACTTGTTGGTTGCCACGTTCAAAAGGCTTGAAGAAGAAAACGAAGGAATCGTAAAAAGCGGAAGAACCCACCTGCAGGACGCAACTCCAATCAAGTTCTCACAGGAAATAAGCGGTTGGCGTTCATCTTTGGAACGGGACAAGGAATTGTTGATTCGTTCCGTGGAACCGTTAAAAGAGCTGGCTCTTGGCGGAACTGCCGTTGGAACAGGATTGAACGCACCAAAGGGATTTGACGTAAAAGTTGCGGAGGCGGTTTCCAAATTGACTGGAAAAAAATTCGTTACAGCCCAGAACAAATTCCACGCTCTTACAAGCAAAGACGAACTTGTGTTTGCCCACGGTGCAATCAAGGCTCTTGCCTGCGACATGATGAAAATCGCAAACGACGTTCGTTGGCTTGCCTCTGGTCCCCGTGACGGTCTTGGTGAAATCACAATTCCAGAGAATGAACCCGGTTCTTCCATAATGCCCGGAAAGGTGAACCCAACCCAGTGCGAAGCCGTCACTATGGTGGCAGTTCAAGTCATGGGTAACGACGTGGCTGTTGGAATGGCCGCAAGCCAGGGCAATTTTGAGCTGAACGTGTTCATGCCCGTGTGCATTTACAATTTTTTGCAGTCGGCTCGTTTGTTGGCGGAAGCCATGGTTTCCTTCAATGACAACTGTGCCGTTGGAATCAAGGCCAACAAGGAAAAAATGCACCACAACCTGCATAATTCCTTGATGTTGGTTACGGCTTTGAACCCATACATCGGGTACGAAAACGCTGCGAAAACCGCAAAAAAAGCGTTCAAGGAAAATATCTCTTTGAAAGAAGCCTGTGTTGCCCTTGGCTTTTTGACAGCGGAAAAATTTGACGAGGTATTCCATCCAGAACAGATGGTCTAAAATAAATGAAGGAAAATATGAACATGACTTTCAGTTATTATCCGGGTTGTACATTGCGAACAAAAGCCATTGAGCTTGACAAAACCGCTCGTGCAGTAGCCAGAGAGTTGGGGATTGATTTGCAAGAAATTTCCGACTGGCAATGCTGCGGCGGGGTCTATCCCGTGGCAAAAGATGAAATCGCCACAAAACTTTCTTCCGTACGAACTTTGGCAGCCGCCAGAGACGCAGGGAACGACTTGGTGACAATTTGTTCTGCCTGCCACAATGTTTTAAAGCAAGTGAACAACGACATGGCGACAAACGAGGACATCGCCACCAAAGCCAACAATTACATGAAGTTGGACACGCCATACAACGGCGAGACAAAGGTAATCCATTACCTAGAAATGTTGCGTGATGTTATTGGCTTTGACAAAATCGCAGAAAAAGTTGTTTCACCTTTTACTGGTAAAAAAATTGGTGCCTATTACGGTTGTCTTTTGTTACGTCCTGGTCGTGTTATGCAAATGGATAACCCTGAAAATCCAAAAATCATAGAGGATTTTATCCGTGCAATAGGTGGCGAACCTGTAATTTACAGCCTTCGCAACGAATGTTGCGGTGGCTATGTAACATTGGAAGACAAAGAAACTGCACAAAAACGTGGGGGCAAAATCCTTGCCAACGCTAAAGAAGTCGGTGCAGAACTTCTTGTGACAGCCTGTCCTCTTTGCCTTTACAACTTGAACAAAAACCAAGAAGCAAGAGAAATCCCTGTGTATTATTTCACGGAACTTTTGGCCCAGGCCCTTGGTGTTTCAGGAGGCGACGATGGAAAATAAAAACTTGCAAGAACAGATTATTCGTTCCAGTGGCGTGAACCCACGCAAATGCATGAGGTGCGGCAAATGTTCTGCTACTTGCCCGAGTTATGATGAAATGGAATTCCATCCACACCAATTTGTGTACATGGTGGAAACAGGCGATATAGAACCTTTGATGAATTCCCAGTCATTGTATCGTTGCCTTTCATGCTTTGCTTGCGTGGACAGATGCCCACGTAATGTGGAGCCAGCTAAACTTGTAGAAGCCGTTCGCCTTGCCGTCATTCGTCAGCAAGGACAGAATCACTTAAAGCCAGAAGCAATTCCAGCCGCTGTAACAGAGGATGAAGACATCCCCCAACAGCTGCTAGTCAGTGCCTTCAGGAAATACAGCAAATAAGGAAAAACAATGCAAAGAATAGGTGTTTTTGTGTGCCATTGCGGTACAAACATTGCTGGAACTGTTGATGTACGGGCTGTTGCCGAAGCATTAAAGCACGAACCCGGCGTTGTGTTCTCCACTGAATATCAATATATGTGTTCAGAAGCAGGACAAAACATCATCAAAGAAGCAATAAAAGAAAATAAATTAACAGGGGCAGTTATTTGTTCCTGTTCTCCACGTATGCACGAGGCTACATTTAGGAAAACAGCACAAGCTGCCGGGTTGAACTCGTACATGGTGGAAATTGCAAACATCCGTGAGCAATGCTCTTGGATTCACAAAGACATGGCGACAGGAACGGAAAAAGCCATTGCCTTGGGAAAAGCCGCCGTTGCGAAAGTTCATTTGAACGCTCCCCTTGTTCCCGGCGAAAGTCCTGTCGTAAAGCGGGCTTTGGTTGTTGGCGGCGGCATTGCCGGAATTCAAACAGCCTTGGACATTGCAGAAGCAGGTTTTGAAGTTGACATTGTAGAAAAGCAACCCACAATCGGTGGCAAGATGACTCAAATTGACAAAACCTTCCCAACCTTGGACTGTGCTGCTTGTATTCTTACTCCAAAAATGGTTGACTGTGCCCAAAACGACAAAATCAAAATCTATTCCTACAGCGAAGTAGAAAAAGTTTCAGGTTTTGTCGGCAACTTTACAGTCACAATCAAACGGAAAGCACGTTATGTTGACGAAACAAAGTGTACGGGATGTGGTATTTGTACAGAAAAGTGTCCAGTAAAGAACGTCCCCAACGAATTCAACCTGGGGATGAACAACCGCCGTGCAATTTACATTCCTTTTGCACAGGCTGTCCCTAAGATTGCCACAATCGATGCAAACTACTGTAATATGTTGAAAAACGGCAAATGCGGCGTATGTTCAAAAGTTTGCGGTGTAGGTGCAATCGACTACACCCAAAAAGACACCTTCGTGGAAGAAAAATATGGTGCAATCGTTGTTGCCACAGGGTTCAACCCGATTAAGTTGGACGCTTACGACGAGTTCGCATATTCGCAAAGTAAAGACGTTATTACTTCCTTGGAGTTTGAGCGTCTTACAAATGCGGCGGGTCCAACAAGCGGCACATTGCTTCGCCCTTCCGACGGAAAACACCCCCACACAATCGTGTTCGTTCAGTGTGTGGGAAGCCGTGAATACGACAGCTGCAAAGGCGGAAAAGAATATTGTTCAAAAATCTGCTGTATGTATACGGCAAAACACGCAA
>JAZSMM010000081.1:0-5024 GCA_045535895.1 Treponema sp. | reverse complement strand
CAATATGGGATTTGTTTAAGTTTTATCACAAAAGTTGTTTGGGCTATTTATCTCAATTCCGCGACCAGTTCTGCAATTCGTTCTAATGCGATTTTTATTTTTTCAATGTCGGTTGCATAACAACAACGAATACAACCTTCTCCGCCAGCCCCAAAGACTGTCCCTGGAACAACTGCTACTTTTTTTTGTTCAATCAGGCGAGTGGCAAAATCTTCTGCAGAAAGCCCTGTGGAACTAATGTTCGGGAATATGTAGAACGCACCGTCTGGTTCTGTCACAGGAAGTCCCATGTCGGAGAAAGCCTTGTACATCAAGTTGCGGCGTTGCTGATAAGACACACGCATTCGTTCAACCTCATTCCAACCGTTTCTAAGACCTTCCAAGGCGGCGTATTGGCTCATAATTGGAGCGCAAATGGAAGAATATTGGTGCAGTTTGTAGACTTGCTCCATCAAGTCCGCCGGACAACACAAAAATCCAATTCGCCAACCTGTCATTGCAAAGCTCTTGGAAAAACCATTCAACACAATTGTATAGTCTTTCATTCCATCAAAAGAACCTATAGAAGTATGCGTTTTCCCGTCGTAAACAAGTTCACTGTAAACTTCGTCAGAAATAACCCACAATTGATGTTTCCTCACAACTCCTGCAATCTTTTCCAACTCGTCGCATGGAATCATGCGGCCTGTAGGATTACTTGGGCTACAAATCATTACAGCCTTTGTTTTTGGTGTAATTGCTTGTTCTATTTGCTGTGCTGTAGGATAAAACCCATTTACAGAAGTGTCCAAATGAATTAATTTTGTTTCGCACAGGGCGGCCAGTGGTTGGTATGAAACATAACAAGGTTCACAAATAATTATTTCATCACCGGGGTTTAGAATTGCCCGCAAAACAGCGTCCACTGCCTCTGAAACACCGATTGTTATTAAAATTTCTTTTTTGGGATTGTAATCCAAACTATATTTTGTCAAATAGTGTGCAATTTCTTCCCTAAGCTCTTGCAAACCCCAGTTGGAAGTATAAGAAGTATGTCCTTGTTCCAAGTGGTAAAAAGCCTCTTCTCTCATAAGCCAGGGCGTAGAAAAGTCAGGTTCACCTACACCCAAAGAAATAATGTCATCACGTCCCTGAATCAATTCAAAGAATTTACGAATTCCGGATGGAGGAGTAGCGGTTATTTTTGAAGAAAAACGATCCTTGCGAGTGTTCATTAAGCTGTCACTCCCTGACGGCGGTCTTGTTTTTCGTCAACATAAAGCACATCATTTTCTTTGTAGGTTTTTAGTACAAAGTGGGTTTTTGTACTTTTTACCCCATTCAACGTAGAAAGTTTGCGTGCCACAAAGAATGCAACTTCTTGCAATGAATCTCCTTCAATGATAACCTGCAAATCATAACCGCCGGACATTAGGTAAAGCGATTTTACTTGAGGAAAGCGGTAGATTCTTTCTGCAAGGGCGTCAAATCCGTGTTCTCGTTCTGGGGTGACTTGTATTTCTATTTGTGCACGGACTTTTTCTTTTGTTTCTGCAACTTTATCTGGGTTTACTATTGCGGCATATTTAAGTATAACTCCGTCATCTTCTAGTTTTTTTATGATGGATTGAACTTCATCTTCTGTTTTTTTTGTCATTGCGGCCATATCTTGTATAGAAAGACGTGCGTTATTCTGAAGCAGACTTAAAATTTCTTCCATAGAAAACTCCAAATATCAAATGTAATTTAAGAATATACGTTTTATGCGTGAGTTTCAAGGCTTTCTACAGTTCGTGCAGATAATGATAGAGCTTTACGCCCCGCAAAACGCAGTTTGTTGTTAAAACTATGAACGAACTAAGGACGAAAGCAAAACAGCAAAATCGTGTTTTTTAAACTAACCACAGCAGAAAATTTTCACTTCCGCATATATTTTTCTTCAAATTGTTCCATTGGAATTGGTTTGCTGTAGAAGAAACCTTGAACAGTTTTGCAACCCAGTTCTTTTAAGGCATTAATTTGTTCAGCTTTTTCTGCACCTTCTGCAATACAATGAATGCCCATTTCTTTTGCCATGGAAATTATGTGATGCAAAATGATTTTGTTTTTGTTTGGATTTTCCTCTATTGCAACCAAGTCCACAAAACTTTTGTCTATTTTCAATGTGTCCAACGGCATTTCCTTCAACAAGCCAAAAGAAGAATAACCTGTACCAAAGTCATCCATGGAAATCATAAAACCTTTGTTTTTCAAGTTGTGCAAAACAGAAATCATGTACTTTTGATTGTCGTATGCAGCGGATTCCGTCAGTTCAAATTCAATCAAAGAATGTTCCACTCCGTAAGAATCAACGATTTTGGTTAATTGCTCAGAAAGATTAGGGTGTTCCATATGTTTCCTGGACAAATTTACGGAAATGGGTCGTAAAGCATATCCTTTTTCTTTCCATTTTTTCAATTCTTTACAAACTTGATGTAAAACAAATTCGTCAATTTTAATAATTGAGTCGTCAATTTCAAAGTAGGGAATGAATCTATAAGGCGGCATCAAGCCTTTGTGCTTGTAGTCCCACCGAATCAATGCTTCTGCTCCGTAAATAGTTTCTGCTTCTATGTTAATTTTGGGTTGAAGATAAACCAAAAGTTCGTCACCTTTAATTGCAGTGTTCAAATATGCCTTTAAGTGCTTGCCCCAAAGTACTTTTTCATGCATTTCTTTTGTGTAAAAATTTATTTCTGTGCAGTTAATTTCTGTTCCAGTTGCCTGTGCGATTTTTGCGCAATCGGCCACAATATCACCTGAATTCATGGAATAGAACATACTCACAACTCCGCATCTGTAATAGATTCGGTAAGACGGGTCTTCTTTAAGTTGTGATATTTCTTCAAAAAAATTTGCAAGTTTTTCTTTTAGCTCATCTTCTTTCAACCCGTGAACCATCAAGGAAAAATTGTCGTTGTCGCATCTTGCCCCGTAATAAATCCAATCTTTGTGCTTCTCTATGTTTTGTGCAATCTGTATCAAAAGATTGTTTGCAACTTGGTGGTTGTAAAGTTCGTTTATCATTTTAAAATCTTTTATATCAAAATGCACAAAGGCATAATCTTTTATTCCATCAAGAGGATAAGTTGTAAAGCGTTCCCACATCCACGTCCAATTGTAATAGTTTGTAATTCCTTCATGGTAGGCTTTTTGGTACAACTCTTCTTTTGAATAATCTTTGTAATTACTTTTTATTTTTTGGGTAGCATTGATTAATTCAATTTCGTACATAATACGAATTTTTTCTTTACCCACAAAAACACTAACCAATCCATCTTCAACATAGCGGTATTGACCGTCTCTGGCATTTTTTTCTTTTTTTGCGTGAAAAACAATTTCATCCAACAACTCGTTTGTCAGTTGGTCGTCATAGATAACATCCTGAATAATAAGACTACAGGAATCCAGCAAAACACAAGGCAAACTTTTAGGTAAATTCAATGTTTTGTCGTTGCTGCGGTATTCAATTCCAACAAGATAGTCTTTGCCAAGTTTAGATTTCAGGTCTGGCGGCAAATAAAAAATTCCTACACTATCGTATGTCCCATATTCATATTGGTATTTTTCCAGCGATGACGGAACATCGCCTGCCAAAACTTTCTGATTAATTTCCTGAGTTGTTTCTGGCAAATAGAACACCAACCTTTCCGGCCTGTGAACAAATAATGTAGAAGTAATTTTTATCATAATTTACCGCCTGCCTTTATATTTTCGACTGTTTTATTATATGGGTTGTATTGTTTTTTCGCAAACTATTTTTATACATAACTACTGATTGTTTTTTTGAAGACATGTACCGGTTATTGCTTTTGAGCCAATGAACTGATTATTATTTTGACGGCTTCTAAGTCTGTTTTGTTTAAAATGGGATCTTTTCGTTTTATTACTTAGCTTTTTTGGATGGTACTTGCTTGGAATTATTACATTTGGTTTAATATATATTTATGTTGCACCTTATGTAGAAGCTACTGTTGCTAATTTCTACGAAACAATTAAAGCTGAAAAAACTGAAGCTCCTGTAGCAACACCTGCAACAGAAAATTAATTAAATAATTAATTTTAAACGGAAACGCTGTATTTTGGGTTCAATACTCAAATGCAGCTTTTTTTTTGCAAATGTTCATTATTTGGAACATCAAGTGAATTTGAACTTTACTGCAATGACACACTTTGTGTAAAAGGTACAACTCGATGGGTTTACTTTGATATAAAATCAGGACGACCAACAAAAATTTCTGACGAACTTTTAGCAAAATACGAACCAGAAGCAAAATCAGTTTTTGCAGAAAAAAAATTACCTAAAATAGAAGTTCCAGAAAACTTTACAACTGAAGTTGCCGTTATCGTTTGTCGACATCAGCCCACTTGCGTGGTCTGGGTTGCAAGGAAATTATTGTATACGTCGCTCACGCGACTGGTAACTCCGTGTCGGCGGCGGGAAACGTCGTCATTCAATCTTTCTATGCCCCGTGGAAAACCGACCGCCGTGCGAATAAAAGTAGGCAGTCGCACATGAAACGGAGTTGTTTAAACGAGCGTGGCAGACCGCAAGCAGAATCTGAGCACCTGTCAATAATTGGCTTTCGTGCCAATTACTGACAGTATCCGTTTGTAAAATTTTTTCCCCATAAAAAAGCAAAAATTTATAAATCTACGCCTATATATATTATACACACACTTTATCTTTCCCCCCTAGGAGTTTTTATGAAAAAATTTGAAGACCTGTCATTCTGTGACCACTACATGTTCGAAAAAGTTTTACAAAACGCAGAAATCTGCAAGGAACTTTTAGAGCGGCTCTTGAAAATTAAGATTGAAAAACTGGAGTACCCCGAAATCGAAAAAGCCATCAGCCCGTACTACGACAGCCATGGTGTTCGTCTGGACGTCTACGTCAAGGACAACGACAAGGTCTTCGACATAGAGCTTCAGAACGCCATTGACATTGACCTTCCCCTACGTACCCGTTACTACCAGTCCATGATTGACACGAACAACTTGCT
>JAZSMM010000135.1:0-7584 GCA_045535895.1 Treponema sp. | reverse complement strand
TATTGACTTGCCGAAAGACAATACTCTGGTGTTGGCACATTCTGCTTTTTGCAAGATAGCGAATGTTGCAGGATCCGTGTCCGTTTGTCTGGAAAAACATATTCCCGCTGGCGCAGGTTTGGGCGGTGGTTCTTCCGATGCCGCTGCGTTGGTGGATGCTCTGGAGCGTATCCATAATGTTTCTCTGTCTTGGCAGGACAGGATGCGGATTGCTTCGATGGTTGGTAGCGATGTGTTTTTTTTCCTTTGTCCTGAAGCCATGGAGTTTGGTTGTGCCGTTGTTTCTGGACGAGGGGAAAAAATAGAACCTTTTTCTGTTCGGCAGGATTTGTTTTTTGTTCTTGTTTGTCCGGAAATTCATAGTTCTACCAAAGAGGCGTATCAACTTGTGGATGGTTGTTGTGCTCCGGAGTGGTTGTGGTCCGGTCCGGATTTTTTGTCTTTGGTTGAAGAATACAACAAGGACGTAAGGGCTTGGACTTTTGTCAACAGTTTTGAAAAACCGTTGGCAAAATGTTTTCCACAGATTAAATGTGCTTTGCAGGACTTGGAAGATGTCGGTGCGCTTTATACGCAGATGTCTGGTTCTGGTTCTGCGGTGTTTGGCGTTTTTGATTCCTGCGCTACGGCAGACAACGCCGCCTTTGTTCTTCGTAAAAAATGGAAGCGATGTTATGTATTTGCTTCTGCCTGATTTTAGATGACACAAAACAGGTTTTCGATGTGAAAGGAGGTTGGGTTGTGAAGATTACGGATGTTAGGATTCGTAGGCTTGAAGCCGACGGCAAGTTGAAAGCGTACGCTGCGGTTACATTTGACGATTGCTTTGTTGTTCATAACATCAAGGTGATTGAAGGCAAATCTGGTTTGTTTGTCGCAATGCCTAGCAGAAAAACTTCTGAAGGCGATTATATGGATGTTGCACATCCAATTAGTTCTGATTTTAGAACAGAACTGCAAAACGCTATTATAACAGGATATAATGCTTGCGATAAATAGCTGAAAGTTTTACATTGTTTTATTTTTGGGACGTCGTCAAGTGGTAAGACAACGGCTTTTGGTGCCGTCATTCCGCAGGTTCGAATCCTGCCGTCCCAGTATACATATATGAGATTTGTTTTTATGAATCCCATAAAATGTTTGAGAAAAAAGGAGTCCTCATATGGATCAGTTGGTTGTAAATGCAGTTACCCGTACAGAAACAGGTAAACGTGCCGCAAAGAAGTTGCGAGAAAAAGGCAGGCTTCCTGCTGTTATGTATAATTCCAAGGGAGAGTCTTTGATGCTTGACGTGGATGAAGCGGAATTTACCAAAGTTTGGAAGACGGCCACTCCTAGCACTCTTGTCAACTTGAAGATTGACGGAAAAACAGATAATTTGGTTTTCATCAAAACGACAGAATACGACATCAAAACCGACAAGAACTTGCATGTTGATTTTCATGCTGTAAACCTTGAAAAAAAATTAAAGATGAGTATGAAAGTCTTGTTTACGGGAAGTCCCCTTGGAGTTCGCGAGGGTGGTTTCCTTACTACTCATCTGCCTAAGATTACTGTCCAGTGTCTGCCAAAGGATTTACCTGTCCGTGTTTGTGCTGACATTACCAATCTTGGAATTGGGCAGACATTCAAGGTTAAGGATTTGTCTCTTGGAGATGGAGTCACAATCCTTAATGACGGTGAAATAGCTTTGGCCAGCGTTTCCGCACCAAAACGTTAATCGTTTTTTACTGTGTCAAACAAAGTCCCCCGTTGAGGGGGCTTTTTTGTTTTAGGTTTTGCAATTTATAAAATAGGTATAACAGTTAGTGAATGGAAATTGCTTGCAAGAAGACATTTCTTTTATAGATAAATTTGAGGAAAAAGTTGAAAACGGGTTTTACACCGCAGGTTTGGATTCTGTTTTTTTTAAAAGCACGGATTCAATTCTGTTAGGAGTCTCTGGCGGGGCTGACTCCGTGGCCATGCTTTTTGCCTGCTTGTCAATCATAAAAAAAGCAGGTGGCAGTCCTGAAAGAATGAAAGTTGTCACGATTGATCACAACATCAGACCTAAAGAAGAAAGTGGTGGAGATGCAGCTTTTGTGCAAAATTTATGCTATGAAAACAATGTTGAATGCCATTTGGTTGTGCTCCCAAAAGGCTTGGTTGAATTAACCGCCGCAGAAAGGATGAAAGGCGTGGAAGAATCTGCAAGATTTCTGCGCTATCAAGCCTTTGATGGTATTATAAAAAGGTTGAATGCCGGTTTGTTTTGTCTTGCACATAACAGGAACGACCAACTTGAAACCTTGATTATGCGTTTTTTCCAAGGAAGCGACACTGCTTCTTCCTGTGGTATCCCTAGGAGCAGGGGTGTTTTTTGTAGACCCATGTTGGATATTTCAAGACAAGACATTGAACGGTATCTTGAACTTTTGGACGTTCCTTTTAGAATGGACAAAACGAATTTTGACGAGGCTTTTTTGCGCAACCGGATAAGAAGTGTGTTGATGCCTGCTGTCTCAAAGGTTATGCCTGGATGGGACAAGTCCGTTCTTGCAGGAGCGGAAAAACAAGCGGAAAACAAAGCCGTCTTGGATGCCGCCGCATCTGGGGTGGAATGGCATTGTGAAAAAAAAGGTTCAGCCACCAGAGTCTTTATCGATTTGTCTTTGTTTTACAGTCTTTTGCCTGCAATCAGGCGAATGGCGCTTTATCGTGCTTTCAACCAGTTGGAATTGGATTTTCGTGTTCCTTATAAACTAATCAAAGAGGTTGTGCATTCTGATTATAATATAAAAAACGATACCATGTTTTCGTGTTCGTCGTCTGGGCTTAGAGTATACAGGGATGAAACCTGTTTATATGTTGAGTTGGAAGAATCTGTAAAAACAGAATGTGTAGAGGGCTTTTATTCGCTGATTGATTCTCCAGGTGTTTATAAGTTGCCCTTTGGAACAATTCAAGCGAAAGAGATTTTTTCTTGTGATTTATCGCATACAAGGACACTGTTTGCTGTTCCTGTTGTTTTAAGGAGTCCACAGCCATCCGATTGTGTTATTCATGGAGGAGTTAAGAAGAATCTTATGGAATATTTTGCCGAGATAAAAATTCCAACAGAAAAGCGGCATGGAATTCCTGTGATAGAACAAGCTGGTCAAGATTTTGTATGTATTTTGCCTGGTTTCTTGGAAGGCGAAAACAAAGATGAAAGAATGATAGAACCAACTGTAGATGTTTCAAAAAAAATAAAAACGGAAGGATATTTGTCCATTGAAATGATGGCGGAAGATTGGTAAACCCTATAGGATAAAATATTGTTTTTCTGGTATAATAAATTATTATGGGCAATAAAAATATGATTGATAGACCTCCCGTTGGTAATGGTGGATGCAGCGTTAATTTTGGTTTTGCTTTCTTTGTCATTATGGTTGTTGTCGCCGGTATATTTTATTTGTTGAACAGTCGTATGACCTCTTTGCCGGAAATATCATATTCAAGTTTTATTGAGGCGATTTCTTCTAATCGTGTTCTTGAAGTGGAAATAATCAACAACACTGTAGTGGAAGGCGTTATGCTTTCTGATTCTGGGGAGACTACAAAATCCAGAGTTTTTTTCAAGACGGTCATTCCGTATGGGGACGCTAATCTTATGCCTTTGCTGGAGGAACACGGTGTTGATGTCACCGGAGTGCAACGTGGGCAAAGTTTTTTCTCTGTTTTGCTGGAATATTTGCCGTTGCTTCTTATAATGATGCTGTTCTTGACTTTTATTTTACGGCAGAACGCAGCAATGAACACGAAGGGCTTGCAGTTTGGTCGCAGCAAGGCCAGAATTTATTCTGGAGGAAAAAAAGTTCTGTTTTCTGATGTGGCAGGACAAGAAGAAGCAAAGAAAGAACTTGCTGATGTTATTGATTTCCTAAGGAATCCCAAAAAATATATTTCCATGGGTGCAAAGATTCCCACGGGAATTTTGCTTGTCGGAAATCCCGGCACGGGAAAGACTCTGCTTGCACGGGCCGTAGCGGGAGAGGCGAATGTTTCTTTCTTGCATATTTCTGGAAGTGATTTTGTGGAGATGTTTGTTGGTGTGGGCGCCAGTAGAGTACGCGACTTGTTCGATCAGGGCAGACGAATGGCCCCCGCAATAATATTCATAGACGAAATTGATGCTGTCGGCAGGGCAAGAGGGGCTGGCCTTGGCGGCGGACATGACGAGCGAGAACAAACGCTTAACCAAATGCTTGTGGAGATGGATGGTTTTGAAAACAAGGACGGTGTTATAGTTTTGGCTGCGACAAATCGTCCCGACGTTTTGGACCCCGCATTGCTTAGACCCGGACGTTTTGACCGGCAAGTTACTGTTTCTTTACCGGACATAAAAGAAAGAGAGGCGATTCTTTGTGTTCATGCCGCGAACATTCCTGTGGCACAAGACGTGGACTTGAATAAAATTGCCCGTGGAACGCCTGGAATGAGTGGTGCCGAACTTGCAAGTTTGGTGAATGAGGCGGCGCTGTTTGCTGCTGGTAAAAACAAGGAAAAAGTTTCCGCACTTGAATTTGAAGAAGCCCGCGACAAGATTTTGATGGGAGTGGCAAGGGAATCTATGGTTTTGCCGGAAAAGGAAAAACGTATGACTGCCTGCCATGAAGCTGGGCATGCGATTCCTTATTATTATTTGGAAAATGCAGTTCCATTGCACAAAGTCTCCATTATTCCTCGTGGGCGTGCACTTGGAGTGACCGTAGGAATTCCTGAGGAAGATTCATATTCGCACACAAAGTCTTGGCTGGAAGATCAGTTGGTGATTTTGTATGGCGGATATGCCGCGGAAAAGTTGGTTTATTCTGATACGACAACTGGAGCGCAAAACGATATTCAGCGTGCCACGGAGATAGCCAGGCGAATGGTGTGCGAGTGGGGAATGTCTTCTGACATCGGTCCGGTTTCGTACGGGCAGGAGGATGAACCCATATTTATGGGGCGTGATATAGCTCGTCATAAAATGTTTTCGGAAGAAACCGCAAAAAAAATCGATATAGCCGTTTCTTCTGTTTTGGATGCAGCCTGCAAAAAGGCATATGCAATTCTAGCTGAGCATCGGGACCAATTGGATATGCTTACAAGCGCCCTGATGGAACGGGAAACGATGAGCGATGAAGAGATACGTAAAATGTTCGGTATGGAACAGCTTCCGAATAATTCGCTTCCTGCATAATCATAGGAGAATCCTGTGTTTTTAAAAAAAAGATTTCTTTTTGTTTTGTTTTTGTTGATTGTCGCTCATCTGATTTTTTCAAATGACGGCAAAACCCAAAAGACTTCTGCTTATGTGAAATCATCGAATCGACGAACCGCTATACGGTGTCTTCAAATAAGCAAAGATTTTTTGAATAAATCAGAATGGACGAACGCATATCTTCAGGCTGAACTTGGATGCAAATATGATGAGTCGGTTTCTGATTTATGGTATGTTGCGGCTGAGTCAAAATATCGTTCGGGTGCAGTTGCCGCGGATGTTCTGCCTCTTGTAAAGAATGCAATCCAAAAAGATAACTGGGTTGACTCCTTCCAAAACAACGCAAGGTTGCTGTACAGCCGTTTGCTTTGTGACACAACTGAATATTACAAGGCAATCGAACAACTTGATTTTGCCCCGGCTCTTGGTTCCGCCGAAGCTGAATATATTAGGACGCTGTGTTTATACCGCATGGGTACAGAAGAAAATTTGCAGAAGGCTCGTGAGAAAGTTTATGAAGCTTTAAAATTATTTCCAGACGACAATCGGTTTCCACTTGCATTTTTTACGTACGAATTGAAAGAAGACTTCTCTTTTGACGATTCCGTTTTAGAACTTGCAGATTCCCTTGTCCAACTTTTTACCTCGCCGTATGAAATTCCCGCGGAGCTTGCAATTTATGCCGCTGCTTTTGCGAAGGGAGATTTGCAGATTCGTATGTTGAAGGCGTTTGACGCAGCCGGTTTGCGCCATCCGCTGTATGCTTGTTTGGCGTTGAAAACCAAAGTCATCTCGGAGCAAGATGCTTATAAATACTTTTGTTCCTTCGCAGAAAACGAGATGAACTTAAAAGAACTGGTCAGATTTGTTTCCCTGCTGTCCGATGATTCTGTGTTGGATGCTATGAAGGCTTTTCTGAATGCTTATGACGGGACTTTGGTCCATGATTTGTCAGGTGATGGCTGCGTGGATTTTGTCGTGGAATATTCCAGAGGAAGGCCGTTGAATATCGCCTATGACATCAACCAGGACGGGAAAAACGAGTGGACTGCTGCATGTGATTTTGGGGTTCCCTTCAAAATTAGTCTTAACCAAAAGGAAATTAGTTTGTGCTACGGTAAGTATCCGTTTGTCTCTTCTGTTTTGGACAAAGATATTGGCTATTCCTTCCCGCCTGACGAGTTGGAATGGACTCCAATGTCTCTTTATGCGGAAGAAAAACTCCTTCAGTTGCTTGACGGGTTCCAGTTTTTTGTTCCCATGCCAAAAACCGACTTTGAAAATTTTTTGAAACCTGAGAATCTTTTTAACGTCGCGACTACAATTGTCGCCCCCACTACGGAACAGCCCGACGGAAGAATAAGTGCCACGGTTTTGGACGGACGGTTCAAGGAAATCGAATATTTTTCTGGGGAAGACCTTTACGCCAGACTTTATTTTGATGCGGGCGTGCCTTCTGTGCGTCATATTGACATGGATGGCGATGGTCGTTTTGAAACAACGGAGGAATATGTTTTTGTTGAAGAGACATCCGGCTTTGAACAAGATGTCTATGAAAAATTGTTCGCTGGCTTTCCTTTTAAAGATGGAGTCCGTTTGAAGTCCATCGTATTGGACGAAAACCATGACAACAAAGCTGACTACATGGTTGTTTATTCTCCTGAGGGCGAGAAAGAGTCGACTTGGTTTGATAGCGACGGAAAATGGACTGGGAAACATCGCATGAACCAAAATTCTGACAATGCAGAAGCGTCTTTTGTTCTGCCGACGACAGGGAATGTAGTTGTCGTTTATATGGAAAAAGAAATTCCTGTTAGAGTTGTTATGGAAGACAGAAATTCTAACTTTGTGAACGACTTGGCAGTCCTACCTGTCGAAGGCGTTTATTGGCTTGGTGCGGCGGGTTCCAATGAAATGTCTAAGAAATTAATCTGTGTTTTAGATGAAAAGGAAATACAAGGACTCTGCGTAGTTTCATCGTATGATGACGAGGAAACTACCAGTCGATTTAGTGCCATTCGGATAAACGGCTTTTATTTTGGAGTTGTCTTTGATGAATAAAAGGGTTCTATTTCTGTTTGTTCTTCCGTTTTTCGTGATTTCATGTACCACAAGACCCGAAGTTTTTGTTCCTCTGGATTATTCGGAAGAAGATGTCGTCAGAAACGAGATAAACGAGATAGAAAAAATATTGCCTCAAAACTCAGTGGAAGCATTGTGGAGGTCGTTTTTGCTCAAAGAGAAAAACTATGACAACCAAACGCTGGAATCTGAAATATCCGTGATATTTGAGAAATGTGCTTCTGCTGTGTTGGAAGAATGTGATGCTGCCTATTCAGAGAAAAACTATATAAATT
>JAZSMM010000010.1:0-9996 GCA_045535895.1 Treponema sp. | reverse complement strand
TATTTATATTATTTAATATAATATTTCCTATTTCTTGTATGGCAAATAACGTTGAGCCGGATCTAAATTATCTTTTACCGACAGAAAGTAAATATATGATTTTACTGGATAATGATTCTAAAAAAATGATTATAGACAAATGTTCGTCTGAATTAAAGAAGGTTGAAAAAGAAAATGTCTTTTCTATAAATGATTTAAGAAAATATTATGTTTACGAAGAAAAGATTGGAAGTGATGAATTTATCTGGTTTATCTCTCCGCTTTTTGATAAAGGACTTCCTGTCCCAAGACATCAAATTATTCTTTTAAGAAAGGAATCCAATTCATATAAGTTATTGTCAAAGTATTATTCACAAATAATCTGGGGAGAAATCCATTTATATCTTCAATTTAACAATATTTTAATTGTAAAAGGGGAAGATAAAGCAAAAGGATTTATACTCTTTGGTAATAGAGCGAATATACAATTTAAAACATCAAATGATAATGATGGATATAATATAAAAAAATGTAAGGGGCAATTTGTTGGATCTGTTAGTGGACACTATTTTAGATTTAGCGATGAACCTCAAAGTTTTAATCTTACAGAGGATTTTTCTATATATCCTTCTGAAGAATGGAATTCAATAATTATTGAAGCATCTGATTATCTATGGGATGAAAAAGCTCCCTTAAAATATGCACTATGCAATGCATTTGACGGGAATCCTGCAACAAGTTTTGTTGAAAATACGGAAGATGATTTATTTGATATTTCATTTAATGGACTTGGTAAAGAATATTCCAATAAAGTTATATTAAAAATAATCAATGGTTATGCAACAAATCAGAATTTGTACACTGATAATAACAGAATTAAATCTATGTTAGCAAAAGGATATAAGCCAAACTATATAGAAAATAAAATGGATGCACTTTCTGCCATAGAATTAAATTTTGAAGATAATATAATAAAATCACAAAATATAGATTTTAATTTTAATAATAGAATAGGATATTTTAGTTTTACTGTATCAAAAATAAAAAAAGGGAATAGATACAACGATACTTGTCTTGCAGAGTTTAATATTTTTTCTAATGAAAATTCTTGGCTTTTTGGAGATATGAATGAGTGAATATATTAATCTAGCCGTTCCTTTTTTTTCTCAAAGAGAAAATATTTATGAATGGCATGGATTTAAGAAAGAAGTTTGTGATGACAAAACAGTCATTGCTTTATCAAAAGAATCAAAAAACACTAAATAATGTTTAATTAACTTGACAAATACAAGATAATAATTCAATATAATAAACATAATGGCAAAAAAAAACGTAATCTTAACACCAAAAGTAAAAAGAACTCTACAGACAGTAGGCGAACAGATAAAACTTGCTCGTTTAAGAAGAAAACTATCTTCAGAACTTATTGCTGAAAGAGCTGGAATAAGCCGAGCAACTTTATGGTCCATTGAAAACGGAAGTGCAACAGTTGCTTTTGGTTCTTATGTAGCGGTTTTATGTGCATTAGGTTTAGAAAGTGATGTTTTATTACTTGCAAAAGATGATGTACTTGGTAGGACTTATCAAGACTTAGCACTTCTTCCCAAAAAAAGAGCACCAAAACAAAAGAAAGAGGACAGTAATTGAAGAATAATAAAGAAGTCTTAGTTTATGCAGACTGGCTCGCCCCCCAAAAACTTATAGGTACTCTATTTTGTGTTTTTGGTAGCGGAAAACAAGTTTATTCCTTTGAATATTCAAAAGAATGGCTTAAAGACTTTTCTCACATAACACTAGACCCAGATTTATATAACACATTGGGAAGACAATATGTTTCTCAAAGTAAAACTTTTTTTGGTTTTTTATCTGATTGTCTTCCTGATAGATGGGGAAGAAAACTATTAAAGCGAAAAGAAGCAATACAAGCTAATATAGAAAATCGTCCTGAGCAACAATTAACAGATTATGATTATTTGATTGGTATAAATGATGAAACAAGAATGGGCGCATTAAGATTCAAACACAAAGAAGAAGAACCATTTATTTCAGCAACAGATGATTACAATGTTCCACCTTTTGAAAATCTTAGAAAACTCGAACAAGCCGCTCTTGATTTTGAACGAACAGAATTTACAGATGATAAAGCCTTACAACTCTTACTAAAACCAGGTTCTTCACTTGGAGGAGCTAGACCAAAAGCAACAGTAAAAGATGCAAACGGTATTTTATGGATTGCAAAGTTTCCATCTCAGAATGACGAATACAATACAGGTGCTTGGGAAAAAGTTACAAGCGATTTGGCAAGAATGGCAGGATTAAATGTACCAGAAACAATGAAAAAAGATTTCAACAGCAAAGGTAGTACATTCTTAACAAAAAGATTTGACCGAATATATCAAAATGGAAAAACAAAGCGTGTTCATTGTGCTTCAGCTCTTACAATGCTTGGTAAAGTAGATGGGGCTGATAACAAAGATGGTTCAAGTTATCTTGAATTAGTTGATTTTATTAAAGATAATAGTATTCAACCAAATAAAGATTTAGAAGAATTATGGAATCGCATAGTTTTCTCAATTTTGGTTTCCAACACAGATGACCATTTAAGAAACCACAACTTTATTTTATCTGTACAAGGATGGAAGCTTGCACCTTTGTTCGATGTAAACCCAAATCCATTTGGAAAAGAGTTGTCATTAAATATTACAGAAAACAATAATTTAAAAAGACTTTCTTTGGCAATGGACACAGCAAAATATTACAATTTATCTTTTGAAAAAGCAAAAACCAATGCAATTCATATTGCAACTATTGTAAAAGATAACTGGAGAAAACTTGCAAAAGTTAATGGATGTTCCAATGTAGAAATTGAAAGAATGAAATCTGCTTTTGAAGATGAATCAGTTTTAATAAAACAAAATAAAAAACAAGAAAAAGAATTAGATATTGATAAGTTTTTAAAGTCTTATTAAAGATAACAAACGGGATGAAAAATTATGTTTTGGTGCTGTTGTTATTGTCTAGGAAGTGGTGCAGGTTCACTTTTATCGTTAATTGGTATTTTTTGGATGCTTGATAATGCTGGAAAAATGTTAAAAATTGCTGGTATTATTATTCTTGGAATTTTGTTATTATTTTTGCTGCAATGTTTTATTTCTTCTATTGTTTATTCCATAAAAACACGAATCAAAGACAAAGAAAGATTTGATTGGGAAAGCTATAAAAGACATGCTATGTGGGGAATCAACGACTAACTTATTAATACAAGAAGCAGCATTATATTTTTATTTTGATTTTTTCTTGACTTTTTGCTTATAACAAGTAATACTTGTATTACATAGAATACACACAAACAAAGGAGGATTTTATGACACAACCTGTAGTTGTTAGATTAGATACAATGATAATTGAGCGATTAAATGAGCTTGCAAGAAAAACAGGAAGAACAAAATCTTATTACATCAAAGAAGCCATAGAAGAAAATCTTGTAGATATGGAACTTGTTTATTTAGCCCAAAGTCGTGCTGAAGATGTTAGAAAAGGTAAAAGCAAAACTATTTCTTGGGAAGATGTAAAACAACAAAATGGCTTACAAGATTGAGTTTGAAGAAAAAGCCTTTGAAGACTTTTCAAAACTAGATGGTTCTGTAAAAAAACAAATTCAAAAATACCTAGACAAACTTTCATCGAGAGAAGACCCAAGAACATTGGGTGAACAGTTGCAAGAAAACCTTTCAGCTTATTGGAAATATAGAGTTGGTGATTACAGACTTGTTGCAGAAATAAAAGATGATGTTTTAATTGTATTAATGCTTGTCATTGGTCATCGTAGAGATATTTATGCAAAAGCAGATAAAAGATTAAATTAAGAATAAAATGTTCTAAATCCCAAAATCAAAATTGTTGCTATTATAGAAAACGACTAACTAGTTCAGGAGGAAACCTTATGACAAGAAAAGAATTTGAACAAAGAGTAAAGAATGAAAACCTGAACTTTTCTTTGAGAAAAGTCACCAGAAATAAATCAAGTTTCCCAGATGATGATTCGATATACAAGGTAATGTATCTAGCAATTAAAAATGCTCTTCCCACGATGGACTATGTCTATTAAAGATTGGGGGCTAGCAGTTAATCAATTTGTAATATTATTTGACGGGCGTGTTCCCGCCTTTAATTAATCCCTGTCATTTACACAGTTTTTATGACAGGGTCCTTTTTTGACCAGCCTTTTCACCTCGTGCTTCTGCATGTTGGGTCATGTCTCTGAAATCTGCTTTTTTACAAAACTCGTCTAGTTCTGCTCCCATACCACCACGTACACCAGCTTGACCTGCATGAGCAATTCCTGAACCAACTTGTTTTGCAGAGTGTACAGCATGTTGAGCCATATGAAGACCATGTGCAGCCCCTCGAGCAGTTTCCGCAATAGTTCCCCATCCCATAGAAGGATTGCCAGACATTAATGTACCTAATATTGAAGGAATTTTTGTTGATAACATTACGCCCATTAATAAAGTTGAAATAGACGTTATCAGAGTTAATGTTGAACTTGTATCTGCAAAACTGAAAGTTTGGTTTGGGCGACCTTCTTGCATTAAGGTTTCAGTTTTTTCCCATCCCAAGAATTAATTTTTTCTATGTAAAAAATGCAAAAATTTTGGATTCTCTCATTGAATGCATCTTCCAGCAGTCTTTTTAGAAAAAACGGCTTGGGAGCTTTTACGCCACCAAGCCCGTAAATTTGCCAAAAATCCCCGTCTTTATAAACCGCTATTCCAGCCCTCATAGCTCCTTTTTTTATTGAAACCAAACCTTTGTAATCCATTTTTTCAAGGCTGACATGCTGGAACACAAAGGACTCCTCTTTTTTTACCATTTTTATTTCAGCCTGGTAATCTGAAAACGGCGTCATACAAAACACGACTTTGTTCAACGTGGCATCGCCAATTTTGTTGCTGGACAAGAGTTCCGCCTTGCTAAACAAAAAAGTAGATTGCCTTTTCCACCTTGAATAATACGGAATCTGCTTGAACAATTCCAAGTCAAAGAAAAAAGACTCAACTAGTTCCAACAAATCTTCGTTCCCTTCAACGGGAAGTCTGTACAAAACTTCCGTCAAATAATTTGGTTCAAGTTCTTCCATAAGGTTGATGACAGAATCCAACTCCACGTTTTTGTTTTTCTCTATGTTAATTTTTTTGCAGTCGTTTATGTAGTTTATTTCAACTCCGTCCAGATTTTGCGAAAACCCATCTCCCAAAAAAGACAAAAACACAAGCACCCAAAAAAGAAATTTCATAACACAAACCTTAGTATAAGAACTCTTAGAAAAACATTCCTTTGACAAAAATTTCTATTCCAATAAAAATCAAAATCAAACCGCCTAAAATCGAGGCTTTCCCGGACAATTGCGTTCCGAATTTTTTACCTATGGCCAAACCGCCCAAGCATATTGCAAACGTAACAAAGGCAATTATCAAGGCACAAACCAACGCCATAACCCAGCCGTAATCAGATATTGTGCAGCCAACGGAAAGAGCGTCTATTGAAGTTGCTATTCCTTGAATCAAAAGAACAGCAATTCCAAGTTTGACAAAATCTTCTTTTTCGTCTTTTTTTTTGGTTCCTTCTACCAACATTTTGGTACCAATAAAAACAAGCAACACAAGTGCAAGCCATGGAACAAGTTTCTGGAATTGAACAAGGCAGTTGCAAAGCGTTCTTACCAAGACCCAACCAATCAAAGGCATAATAGCTTGGAAAAAAGCGAAAACACCTGCAATTACACACATCTTTGGGTGCAGCATTTTAGGTTCATTCAACCCGTTAGCCAACGAAACAGAAAAAGCATCCATGGCAAGTCCAATTCCAAGGAAAACACTGTTAAAGAAAAACACAAAATTCCATTCCATCTTGTTCACTCTATCTTTTTTCAAAATAATTGTAAACAACAAACAAAGGTAGAAAAAACTTGCTTATTCAAGTATGATTAAAACCTGTAAACGCACACTAAAAAAACACACAGGGGGATTTTATGAACCAAACCATTGTCGTAAACACTAACCAGAAGAAAAACACAATCAGCCGTCATATCTACGGTCATTTTGCCGAACATTTGGGACGCTGCATTTACGGCGGGTTCTGGGTGGGGAAAGACTCTCCCATAGAAAATATTGACGGTTATAGAACGGACGTTCTCAAAGCATTCAAGGAAATCAAAATACCCAATTTGCGTTGGCCCGGCGGATGTTTTGCAGACGAATACCACTGGAAAGACGGAATCGGTCCGCAAAACCAACGCAAACGCATGGTGAACACTCATTGGGGCGGCGTTGTGGAGGACAACAGTTTCGGAACGCACGAATTTTTAGGATTGTGCGAGCAACTTGAATGCGACCCTTACATCTGCGGGAATGTAGGCAGTGGGACTGTACAGGAAATGTCCGAATGGGTTGAATACATTACTTTTTCCGGTGAATCTCCAATGTCCAGATTAAGGCAAGTCAATGGTCACAAAGACAATTGGAAGTTGCCGTTCTTTGGGGTGGGCAATGAAAGCTGGGGATGTGGCGGTAATATGCGCCCGGAGTATTATGCGGACTTGTACAGACATTACCAAACATACGTAAGGCAATACGGCCCGGACAAAATATTCAAGATTGCATGCGGCCCCAACGTGGACGACTACAACTGGACGCAAGTTCTTATGGAGACAGCCGGCAAATTCATGGACGGATTAAGCCTTCACCATTATACTTTTGAAAAGAACTGGGACAACAAAGGATTTGCCACCGACTTTGAAGAAGAAGCATGGTACACAACGCTAGAAAATGCGTTCTTCATGGAAGACTTGGTTAGAAACCACTCACAAATAATGGACAAATACGACAAAGAAAAACGCATTGCACTTGTAGTGGATGAATGGGGTTGCTGGCACAAAGTGGAACCTGGAACAAACCCCGGGTTCTTGTACCAACAGAATTCCATGAGAGATGCTCTTGTGGCTGGAATTACTTTGAACATATTCAACAATTACAGCCAGCGTGTAAGAATTGCAAACATAGCCCAAGCGGTTAATGTGCTGCAATCACCCGTTCTTACAGAAGGCGACAAAATAGTCCTTACACCAACATGGCATGTATTCAACATGTACAAAAATCATCAGGAGGCAACCTTGCTGGAAGTCGGCTTGGCTTCGGGACTTTCAGGCATGAACAATACCTTTGTGCCGTCCATTAGTGCTTCTGCTTCGGAAAAAGACGGCAATTATCTTGTCACCGTCTGCAACACGGATTTGCACGAAAAAAAGAACATAACCGTGGAATTTACAGGGCTTGATTTTACCAAAATGAACATAAAAGGCCAAACCATAGAAGGCGAAACAATGACAAGTTTTAACAGTTTTGACTGCCCGGATGCCGTGACAACAAAAGACCTGACTTGTTCTGCAACCAGCAAAAATTCCGTGTCTTTGGTCTTACCGCCCAGGTCCATTTCTTCTGTATATATTTATGGATGACAACCCATGCCCACGCTGCATTAGAGACTCTGAACTTTCTGCAATCACAGTTGCCTACCTTGAAGAAGTTGCTTCTGCCATTCCAGAAGATAAAGAAAACATGGTGGCAAAAACCGTTTATAAAAAACGTCTTGACGAGTGCTTGAAATGCGATGCTTTAGTTGATTCTGTCATGTGCTCTTGGTGTGGCTGCTATGTCATACTAAGAGCAAAATTCAAAAAGAACAAATGCCCCTACCCCAAGTCGGACAAATGGGTTTCAACTTAGTCTGTTTCCTTAAAAACTTTGAGCAAATGTTCATCAATGGAACTGATTATCATTTTAGGTCGCAAGTTCAGTTTTTCTTTGCCTAATTCGTCAAGATAAACAAAAACACGGGAAACAAACTCCCCTAACCTTCCCGGCAAGGACAAATCACGGGATATTGCCAATTGCGACAAAAACATCATCCCCGCAAGCACAAGGCCCCGCCTTAATCCGCCTGAAAGCGCACCTTGCGTTATGGCAAAAGAGCTTCCAACTCGAAACAGAACTTTGCCATAAGGAGAAAGCAAAGAAAACAACGTGACCGCTAAAACCATAAAAACGGAAGGCAAAACCTTGACCTTTCCACGACGGGTCAAAGCCAGAACAAAAAACAAAAATGTCATTCCAAACAGAACAACAAGGTTCCTTTGGAACACAAAAAACACAAAGGCACATAAAACAAAAAGGAACAAGGCAGCAGGAGAAACTTTTTCATGCCACCAGCCCACAGTGGTTGCAGCAATTTTTTCAGGTAATTTCATCGGCTTGTCCCTTTCATCAGTTCATACCATTTGGATTTGATGGAAAACTGGTGAGCAAACAAACCCAAAAGAAAACCGCTTGTAGCACCACTTATAAAAAGCACAGGAGCAATCAACAAGGCACCGTCCCCAAACAAGACGAATCTGGCCACAAAAAGTTGCGCCATGTTGTTGCAAATCGCACCTGTTAAACTCAACCCCACAAAGCCAATCAAATTCTTTTTTGCAAAAACATGATAAAAAAAGACCATGCCTGCCGCAGAAGCAAAAGAACCCGCCGCAGAAAACAAGAACACATAGGAAAAAAGCGTGCCGGAAATAATTCCCTGCCCTATGGTTTTAAGCAAGACAAGCAAAAAAATTCTACTTGTACCAAGAACAGGCAAAGCCAAAAGAACCGGCAAATTTGCAAGCCCAAGCCTTAAAAAAGGTAAGGGTTTGGGGACGGCATATTCCAAGGTCGCCATAAAAAGACAAAGTGCCGCAAAGAAAGGAAGTATCTTTTTGTTATCCAAAGAATTCTGGTTCTCTGTATTTCCCATACAATAAAGTATAATTATTCAATATAGTTTTGTATACGTTTTTTCAGTTCCCGCCTTGCGGACAAAAGATGTTTTCCGTATAATTTTGTAATGAACAATTTATATGATTTGTTAGGAAAAAACGTACTTTTTTTTGACGGCGGAACAGGAACAACTCTGCAAACGCAAGGATTAAAACCCGGAGAACTGCCAGAAACATGGAACATTGCATATCCAGAAAAAATCATAGATTTACATTACAACTACTTTGCAGCCGGTTGCAACATAGTCAAAACAAATACATTCGGGGCAAACATATTAAAATTTCCCGCCCAACTAAAACAAATTGTGGAATCCGCCTTGCAGAACGCACACCAAGCCCGCCTGAAGGCAGAAACAGACGACAAGAACAAAACACAAAACCATTTCATTGCTTTGGACATAGGTCCTGTAGGAAAACTACTGGAACCCTTGGGGGACTTGAGCTTTAACAAAGCCGTTGAAATCTTTTCCCAGACAATAGAATTTGCCCTTTGCTGCCAAGTAAAACCAGACCTGATTTTAATAGAAACCATGAACGACTGCTACGAGGCAAAGGCGGCCGTTGTAGCGGCAAAAGAAACAATGGCAAAAAACAACATAACTTTGCCAATTTTTGTTACCACAGTCTACGATGAAAGCGGAAAATCCCTTACAGGTTCTGACATTACCACAATGACCACAATACTTGAAGGTCTTGGCGTGGACGCTTTGGGGATGAATTGTAGTCTTGGGCCTGAACAGATGACACATCTCTTGCCGGAACTTGTACGCAACACAGATCTTCCAATAATTGTAAACCCAAACGCAGGCCTTCCTCGCAGCGACAACGGACTTACAGTTTATGATGTTTCACCAATGGAATTCGCACAAACGGTGGCTTCTTTTGTTGACATGGGTGCGTCAATCGTAGGGGGCTGCTGCGGAACAACGCCGGAACACATCGGGCTTCTTGTAAAAGCCTGCAAAGACAAAAAATATTCTTACCCGAAAAAAAAAGACTTCACAAGGTTTTCTTCTGGCACAAAAACAGTCTGCCTGCAAGAAAGAACCGTCCTTGTGGGTGAAAGAATCAATCCCACCGGCAAAATACGGTTCAAGCAGGCATTACGGGAAAACGACCTTGCCTACATCATTCAAGAAGGCGTTTTG
>JAZSMM010000079.1:0-3451 GCA_045535895.1 Treponema sp. | reverse complement strand
AACTCAAATTTTTTGCAAAAGACGAGACAACGACAGAAGCATCGTAAACAGGAAAAACAGGGGGAACATCAAACCCTGTGTAGACAATTTCACGGTAAGGTTCATCGCAAATCAAATACGGCTTTCTTCCGCAAGACAGCGCATGATCATAAAGAACTTTGGACAACTGGGACAGGTCGTATGCAGAATAAATTTTCCCTGTTGGATTGTTAGGGGAATTAATCAAAACCGCAGCCGTTTTTTCTGTGAGGGCGGAAGCAATTTTCTGCGTATCCAAAGAAAAATCGGCTTTTGTGGAAACCGGAACAAGAACTCCGCCATGGTTGCGTACATAATGACCATATTCGGCAAAGAACGGAGCAGGGACAACAACCTCATCGCCAAAAGATAAAATTGCTTTTAACACGCAGTTCAATGCCCCGGCGGCACCAACAGACATCACAACATGTGAAAAATCTAGCACGACATTCTGTTCTTTTGACACTTTTTGCGCCATAGCTGTTCGAGTTTCAACATAACCCGCATTCGGCATATATCCATGACTGCCAAAAACACCGCCGGCAGCCACATCGCATATAGTTTGTTTGACTTCATAAGGCGGCTCCAAGTCAGGATTCCCTATGCTAAAATCATACACATTGTCCGCACCGTATTTTTGTTTCAGCAACGAACCTTCTTCAAACATCTTACGTATAGCGGACGCATTTTTGCTAGACATCGTTTCTTTTATATGTGGAGCTATTGGCACAACAACACCTCAAAAAAAATTACAATACAAAGCCGAAACGACTTTATGATAGTATACCATAGGTTTATCAAAATTTGCAACGAAAAATCACGGCGGGAGCAGCGTTGACAAGGATGACAGTTTTTTTCAAATACAATACAATGAAACTTCAACAAGGAAGGACGCAGCATGATAACTATTCTTTCAAAGATGTTCATAAAAAACCATGAAGACGTGACGAACCCACAAACAAGGGAAAAATACGGAATGTTGTGCGGAGGACTTGGAATTTTTTTGAACATAGTCCTTTTCATTTTCAAGGTTCTAGCAGGGATTGCATCAAAATCCGTTGCTGTAACGGCGGATGCGTTCAACAACATGTCCGATGCGGCGGCATCAATAGTTACACTCATGGGGTTCAAGTTGTCCGGAAGAAAGCCAGATGCAGACCATCCATTTGGCCACGGCAGAATAGAATATATAGCGGGCTTGATTGTCTCTTTTCTCATCTTGCTCATGGGATTAGAGTTGCTAAAAAGTTCCATCCTGTCCGTGGTGGACAACACCCGTATGGATACCAGCACAAGTGCAATCATAATATTAACGGTTTCGATAGTCGTGAAGTTGTACATGTACTCATACAACCACAAGATCGGCATAAAAATTAATTCGGCGGCAATGGAAGCAGTGGCAAGGGACAGCCTGAACGACACAATATCGACAACCGTCGTGCTTGCAACAGTTGTAATGGCACACATCTTTCCCAACATCAAATTTCCATTGGATGGAATAGCAGGAATTTGTGTCGCCCTTTTTATTTTATATGGCGGATATGACTCCATAAAAGAGACAGTTAATCCTCTGCTTGGAAATCCTGCGGACAAGGAATTTGCAAAAAAAGTGGAAGAAGATGTTATGAGCCACAAACCCATATGCGGAATCCATGACTTGATTGTACATGACTACGGCCCAGGACGACTTATGGTCTCATTGCATGCAGAAGTCCCTGGCAACTACGATATTTTTTCCTTGCATGACGTGATAGACAACGCAGAAAAATCAGTGTCACAGAAATTCGGCTGCATGACCACGATTCATATGGATCCTGTGGACATTGGCAACCCGGAATTGGCAACAATCAAGGAATACTTGGAACAGACGGCTTGCACTCTTGGACAGGGTTTTTCAATACACGACGTAAGGATTGTTCCAGGAGATTCCCATGTCAATGTAATTTTTGACGTGGTGAAACCACACGGCTGCACATACACAGACGCAAAAATCACTGGTTTTTTCGAAAAGAAAATCAGCGATTACAACGAAAAATACAATTGCGTTGTGCAGATAGACAATCCATATATATAGCAAAAAAATCAACGGGTCTGATTGTCAAAAAGATGCGACAAAGCCCCAAGGTTTTCTGGTGAAACCGCCGCCTTGTTTTCATTTTGGATGGCACTGAAAATTTCCTGCCGAAAGACTTTTACATTTTTTGGAGCTTCCACACCGATTTTAACCTGATCCCCACGTATTTCTATGATTGTGACAGTTATTTCTTCTCCAATCTTTATTTTTTCGTTCATTTTACGGGAAAGTATCAGCATATTTTCCCCCGCTTTTTCATTTCTGCCAGAATATCGTGCTTTGTTCCCCAAGCAGGATCAGAAAGAACTATTTGAAGACATTTACTGTTCATCTTGTTCACAATGAGGGGGCCTTGTAAATTGACAGTCACAGGAGACCCGTCCGACGGAACTGTCACAATTGAAAGGACGAACACATCAGATGGAGATTTAACCCCTATATCAGAGAGAATTTTGTCGTCAACGTCAAGTTCATATTCCGTACAGATAAGGAATGGATCTACAACAAGAAAAGCCAATGAGGAATTCTGCTTGGACTGCAACCAAAAAAAAGGTTCATATTCAGACTCAAACAACTCAAAATCCGTGTATTCCTCAAAACCAAACAATCCTCTTGGGAAAGATAAGTTTTGTTTGTTATGGTCATCTTCTAATCCCTGCATAATTGGCTTCTCCATATAGATTGTTCAATGTTTTATCGCATGTAGTCAAGCAATGTGTTAGAATACAACCTTCCGGCGGTACTCAAAGTGGCCTGCTGGACGTATTCCATCATCTTCATGTCCGTAACAGCTTTTGTGAAGTCCAAGTCACCTTCACGTGAAATCATAGAAGTCACATTTAAAGCTGTAAGGGAATTCCTTTCAATATTATGAACAGCCCGTTCATATTCCGCACCTGATTCCGCCAGACGCGTCACCAAGTTGTTTACAGAACAGTCTAGACTTCCCAAAACCCGTCCGCCAATTGCCTCTTGGTCCCCGACAAGCATTGCGTCACGCAGCGCAATAACACTGTCGAACAAAGAACCTCCGGAAAGCCGCACACTGTCACCCAAATTATATGGCGGCAACTGGCTGGAGTCTTTTATCAGTCCAAGTTCGTTCAAAACATTACCGTCCAAATCCTGAAGCCACAATTGACGAGAGTCTGTTGTCTGGAGATTCAAACCAAATGTTATAGGATCGATAGAAGCACGAACGGCAGCTCCAGAGTCATTTATCTTGGCAACAAGAGCATAAACATTGTCCCCTGCATTCAGCGATATTTCTTTGCCGTCCACGGATATGACTGAATCAGCAGGAACCCTGAAAGCTGAAGCATCCCTGCCGGAAAAAAGTTGCTGCGGCTCGGACCAGAA
>JAZSMM010000237.1:0-1519 GCA_045535895.1 Treponema sp. | reverse complement strand
TTCCAGCTGCCGCAAAAGACGTAGGATGCAATCCGTTGTGGAAGTCGTTCCCTCCCGTTTTCTGGACGAGATACCAGAGGATTTGGTGGAATACCATCAACCATCAAAGCCCGTCGATCTTCAGACGGCGCAAGATTTTTTTGCAGCAATGAAAATGAAATTTCATGTATAATAAAACAAACTATATTGATGAATTTTCATTTAAATGCTAAAATTCTCCAATATCTCCCAAGTAAACACAAAGAGGCTATAACATGAAAAAAATCAAGGTTTCCATAAAAGCAAAAATAGCGATTTTTTCTATTTTTTCTTCAATCGCCACCATGCTCGTTATAGGGGCCATCAACATAAGGGCCATGTCCAGGGTTTTGGAAGGAAACACAAGTTTGCTTTTGTCGGAGCAGGTGACAATACAAGAACAACAAATAGACGCGGTTCTTTCCGGGATAGAAAACTCCGTGGTTTCTTTGTCCCAATATTTATGCTCAATCATCCCAAGTGTGGAATGGCTGAGCAACCAAGAAAACGAGCAAACACTGACAGAAAGTATGTACAAAATACTGGAAAACGCCGCAAAAAACACGCCGGAAACCCTGACGGCTTACATCAGATACAACCCGGACTTTACAAATCCAACATCCGGGCTTTTCCTTACACGCAACTCGAACACAGAGAACTTCCAGCGTGTGACCCCCACGGATTTTTCCATGTTCAGCAAGGACGACCTTGAGCACGTGGGTTGGTATTACATTCCCGTGAACAACGGAAAGCCCACATGGATGGAACCCTATCTCAACCAAAACATAAACGTTATGATGATTTCCTATGTAGTGCCTCTTTTTTTGGACGGCAAATCCATAGGTATTTTGGGAATGGATTTGAAAACCAACGTGATAACGAATTTTGTGGAAAATTCCATAGTAAAAGAGTCCGGCGGTTATGCTTTTTTGACCGATGTGAACGGAAAAATATACAACCACCCCACTCTTTCAGCTGGAACAATGTTGGCGGAACTGTCGCCAAGCACAAAGAACGCCGTCCATGAATTCAGCAGGAATTCTTCAGACAGTTCAAGGTCAATCTCAATCCAACTCCCGGAAGAAGAAAAAATGTGCATGGCGTTTACAACTCTAAGGAACGGCATGAAAATATCAATCGCCGTCCCGGAAACGCAGATTTACAGCCAGAGGAACACCCTTATTGCCATAAGCGGAATTGCAACCATAATTCTTGCCGTGTTGATAACATTTCAATCTTTCATAATAGGCAAAAGCATAGCCAAGCCTGTCATAAAGACAACCCAGCTTTTAAAAGGAATCTCGCAAGGCCAAGGTGATTTGACCAAGCGGCTGGAGATAAATTCCAAGGACGAAGCCGGGGATCTTGCCGTCTATTTCAACACATTCATGGGCTTTCTGCATGACATGATATCGAAGGTCAAAGAAGAAACAGGTCAAATAGACACAATAAAAGACAAACTAAAGGAAGGAACGTCGTCTGTTCTTTCCGATGTGGAAAT
>JAZSMM010000231.1:0-8148 GCA_045535895.1 Treponema sp. | reverse complement strand
AAAATGGTCGTGTGGGGACCCTTTCGTCTGAAGTATATGCAAGACCTTCCATTGCACAAACAGGCTTTTAGGAGAAGAAAAAATGACAAGCGGTGATTCCCAAAAAAAAGATTTCACCCTTTCAAGGGCAAAGGCTGCGGTTCTGTCAAGGGACTTTGATTTGGCTGCCAGGCTTTACAAGAATTTGCTAAAGACGGAACCTGACAATCAAGAAATTTTGCACGAACTTGCCGCCATGTATGCTCGTAGCGGACAAGACTACAAGGCTTTGGCCGTTTATGAGCAAATTCTGGAAAAAAACAAGGACGATTTCAACGCTTTGACCAGCCTTGGGGGAATCTACCGCCGTCTTAACCGCTTTGACGATTCCATAGAAGTCTTGGACAAGGCTTTGGCATTGGATCCTGACAATATTCAAGTTCATTACAACCTTGGTTTTACATACAAACTTATGGGAATGTATCAGGACGCTCTTGAGTGCTTTAACATCGTAATAGGGGAAAACCCCAACGACATTTTGGCTTACAACCAGCAGGGAAGTATACATTCTCTTATGGGAGACAGCAAAAGCGCAATATCGTCTTACAGAAGAGGCTTGCAGTTGGACCAAAATCATCCTGTCTTGCACTTGAATTTGGCCAAGGAACTGGAAAAATTGGGACGGGAAGAAGAAGTAAAAAGCGAATATGAGGCAGCGTTGCGTGCCAAGCCGGGTTGGAGCGATGCTCTGAACGGTTATGCCCTGTTCCTTATGGACCGTGACAAGAATGCGGAAGCATACGAACTTTTACAACGGGGGATAAAAGTTTCTCCTGACGACATTGTGCTGCAGAATTCCATGGGGGCGTTGCAGTTGCGCCGTGGAGAATACGAGGATGCGGAGGCCCTTTTCAATTCCGTGCTTTCAAGGAATTTCAGGGACCAAGATGCTTTGATGGGACTTGCTGATGTGTATTCCAAGGAAAACAATCCCCAAAAAGTGGCTTCTGTAGTTGACAGGATAAAGGAACAGCCCCCAAAGACAGAAGAAGATCAGGTAAGGTATGCTAAAGCTCTTTTAAGTGCAAAACGAATGGATGAAGGTGAAACCCTTATAAAGCAGTTGTGGCATTCCAACAACTCCAGCTTAAAGGTGATGAACCTTGTTGCAGAATATTATGCTTGTTGCAATGATATTCCAAAGTTGAAATCCATGCTCAAACGAATGTCGGATTCCGACTCCGAGTATTGCAATCATTACCTGGACATTGCCGAACGATTTAAACAAAACGGCAACATAAAGGAATCCCAAGTTTACCTTGAGCAATATCTTGAGCACCGTCCCAACGACACAAGTGCCCTTTCCGCCCTTGCCTCGTGCTATGAGATGTTGCAAAAATACAGCGAGGCTTTGTCGTTGTACCGCAAGGCACTTGCTAAGGACAGGAACAACAATTTTTTGAAGGCCGCTGTCAAACGTACGGGAACGGCAACCGGCGTGGACGTGAACAGAACAAACGTATTGTTTGATGTTCCCGCGGAAGACCCAATGGCACAAGCCGCTCATGCTGACGACGTGTCGGCCGGTGTAGTTGATGCCCAAGATTATGCTTCCAATGAGAACCTTGATTTTTCTGATGAAGGCGAGATTAGCCTTGGTAGCGATACCATGTTTGAAGACTTTCCCTCTGTTCAAAAAGAAATTGAATCCGAAGAGGAAGATGAAATGATTTTCAACTTGGACGGAATAGATTCTTCATTTAGCAACAACGAGGACGTTTACGATCCTCTGGAACTTGAGCCGATGGAGTTGGAACTGGAAGAGGAGGAGGTTCCAACTCTTGAGGCGCTTACCTTTGACGGTGCGCCAGTGGACTACGAGCCTAGTGAAAAAAAAATGAACTTTGACGAAGACCAGGATACCTCTATGCCTCAGGGGCTTTCCTTTGAGGATGAAGAGTTGGAATTGGCCGAGGACATCGCTGAGCAACCAAAGGAAGTTGAGTCGTCAAGTCCAGAGCCGTTGCAGCCAGAACCGCCTAAATATCCGCCCCAGTATCCGCCTTACCCGTCATGGATGCCGCCTCCCGTCCAGAAAAAACCGGAGCCTGAACCTGCGGCTCCACCTTCTTTTGTTCCAGAAGAACCACAGTTTGAAGAGCCTCCGGAACCTGATTTGCAGGGTTTTTCGGACAACGGCGACACAGAATTACCTTTGGATTCCGAACAGGGTTATGAGGATTTACTGCCTTTGGATGACGAGGTTCAGGATGAAACCTTGGGAAATAAAGCCATGGAGGTTTTGAGCGAACTGGTGGACAAGGATTTGGCCATGCGTTGTGATTCCGCCGCTGGACTTTTTAAACATATCCGTAGCATGTGCGATTATCTTCCGCCTTTACAAAAAGAAGCGTTCATTGCAGGTAAAAAGCACGTTCAGATTGACTACATTATTGAACGGCTTTCCGGTCGTCCTGGTCTTTTGGCAACGGCGGAGGAAATGCGGCGCAAAGGTCTTGTGGACATTCCTTGTGAGCGTTACGACATTGTGGAAAAATTCGATGATGTCGGGGTTACGGGCAGGGTTTTCAGTTTTATGCGTGGAATGATTCACCAGTTGCCGGACAAGGATGTTGCCCAGTCACTTGACGGAGCCGTCACGGATATCCTTGAAAAACTTGCCTTGAAAAATTCTTTATGATAAAGCGACTACAATCGTATAATGCGGGAATGAGTTAAAACCTCGTTCCCGTTTTTTGTTATAAGGATGTCGTTTTCAAGCCGGCATCCGCCTGTTGCAGGGTTGTATAGTCCAGGTTCCAATGTGACTACCATGCCGGGCAAAAACAATTCGTCACACGGCACGGAAGGTTTTATCGTAGGATATTCATGGGCTTCCAGTCCTATTCCGTGGCCAAGGGAATGGGGCATTGCCGTCTTTGCCTTGCTGAAAATGGAGTCCGCTTTTATTGCGGCTGCCTGAATGGGAACGTCGTTTTTGTAAAGTTCAAGAGCCGCATTGTAGGCTTTTTGAACCAAATCTATTTGTTTTTCTTGTTCCGAAGAAATTTTACCGTTGACAAATGTTACCGTGACATCGCTTGTGTATCCGTCTTTTTTTACACCAAAATCTATTATTGAAAGTCCTTCCATTGGGAACTTTTCCGCTGTATATGGTGGAAAACAATGAATGCCAAAACTTCGGCTGGGGTTGGCGACCAATGTTTCAAACCCGGTTCCTTGGCAACCTGCAATACGACATTCCCTTTCTATGAGAAGTGCGATGTCCGTTTCAGTTTGTAGCTTTCCGTTTTTTATTTCTCCTTCAATTTGGTTGATCAATAAATCCGCAACACGACAGGCTTCGCGGATGCAAGAAATTTCATAGAAATCTTTTATGGCTCTCATTTTGGTCGCACTGGCATGGCTTCCGGTTTCCCTGCACAAAACGTTGCAAGACGGAAGTGCGTCTACATATTTAAGGAATTGAGGATAAGGCGTGGATGGACTTATGTCTATTCTCGCTCCTTCCTGTATATGAAGTTTTTGCAAAACTGACTTTATGGCAGCCAAAGTATTTCTGGAAAACTTTGTCAAAGGTATTATTTTGTCTGCGTCTGCCATCATGGCGGCAAGGTTTTCGTCCCATGGGCACAGAATGGATTCGGCCTTTGCGTTTATGACAAGAACGGCATCGCCTGGATGTCCTGTAAAATAGGAAACTGCAGGATCCCGTCTGCCTTCCGTGTCTTCAAAAATCGCAGCGGCTATGTGCTGTTCTTGCAATATCTGTGCAAAACATTCTCTTCTCTTTTTGCAATGCAACGCATGAGGTTTTTCCATGCTTACCTCCCATAAAAAGTCAATGAGAAAGTTTCAATTTTCGAAATTGACTTTTTACGCTGTTTTGCAACGTAGTGAAAAACAGCAGTATATATTAAGATAAGAACTGACAACATTTCTGGCAGTTTTTATCTTACCTCCTATTTCCTAAGTATCCTTGCCTTCAATAAAACTGCCACAGGATCTTTCGTTATGAGCAGCATCGATATTCCAATCAACGCAAAAAGCAATGCACTCAAAATCAGTGGAACACCTTGCGCTATGAACCTGTGGCTTTGCTCGAACAACGAAAAAAGTCGTTCCTTTACTAGCAGTGTTGGAAGTATCGCAATTACGGACAATACAATCATTTTTAGGGCATAAAGAATAGTAGACTTAACAACTTTCCCTACGGCAACGGTTTTATTCTTTGCCAAGAAAAAAAATAGGACGATAGTGTTTGTTGCACTGGCGATTGTCAGTGCCAATGCTATCCCTTGGCCCGCTAGGGGTTTTACAAGGACAAGTGCCAACAAGATGTTTATTCCAAATCCAATTATACCTGCTATGGTAGGGGATTTTGTGTTTTCTTGTGCATAAAAAGCCGGGGATACAATCCTGTTCACGGCTATGAAGAACAAGCCTATTATGTGGAATTTGAATGCCTCCAGAGTGAGTCGCACGGATTCGTCAGTGAATGTTCTTGACTTGTAGATCAAGGTTATTATGTTTTCACCCATAAAGAATGCATAAAAGGTGATTGGGATTGTAATCAAGGCGATTATCCTTATGGCCTGTACAAGTATGTTGTTGAATTCGTTCCAGTCTTGTTTTTTTGCGAAGGCGGTTAAATCCGGCAAAATGACCGTGCCTATGGATACGGCAAATATCCCCAGAATAAGTTCTTGCAGGCGCAATGAATATTGCAGACTGGAAACAACCCCCGTTCCGGCTTTCCCGGCGAGAGCTACGGAAACAATGTCGTTAAGTTGATATGCCGCCATTCCTATTATGGTTGGTCCAACCAAGGCTATAACTTTGCGTGTCCCCGGATTTGTGAATGCTTTTTTGAGGTTGGTGAAAGAGATTTTCCAACCATTTTTCAAAACGAAAGGAAGTTGAAACAACGCCTGTGCCGTTCCTCCTGCCAGAACGCCAACAGCCATCGCTCGTGCGGGGTTTGCCATAAATGGTGAAAGCAGATAAGTTGCGGCAATCACGAACAGATTGAATAAAATTGGCGTGAAGCCGGACGGTGCGAATATTTTGAGCCCGTTCAATATTCCCTGCAAAAGAGCGGCAAAAGATATTATGAACAGGTAGGGGAACATTATCCTGGTGAGCAATGTGGTTTCTGCCAGTATGTCTACGGCGTTTCCTTCGTAAAACAGTGGTATTATCAAAGGGGCAATGCATATTCCTACGACGACAACAGATGCAGTTAGAAAAGACACAAGCGTACATGTGGCGTAAATAAAATTCTGTGTGGCTTGTTTTTCCTCCAAAGTGTTGGAGTTTTCAAGATAGGATTTGAATGTGGGGATGAATGCCACGGAAACACTGTTTTCTGCGAACAAACGGCGAAAAAGATTTGGTATTGTGAACGCTATTCCGAAAGCGTCTGCCAATGCACTTGTCCCAAGGAATGCCGCCTTTGTGGCTTCCCTTATCACTCCAAGAACACGTGAAATCAATGTGAGGAAAGAAAGCTGCGCACCAGACTTTAACAAGGATTTTTTGCCGGAATTCTTCATATCTATAGCATACCGATGTTGCGGAATTTACTCAATCGGTGTAAAATTACCAAAAGATTTGTAGGGGGATTTTCATGGGGAAAAAGAAAAAACTTTTCCAACGTGTTGGGGACACTCCTATCATTCCGATTTCATTTAAGATTGTGGGTGTGTTCTCTTGTCTTTTGTTGCTTTCTAACTTTGCCACAAATTTCATCAACATACAATTAGGTCAACTGGAGGTGTTCAAGTTGACCAACGACATAATGGTAAGCCAACTGAAGGATTTATACAACGCTGCGTCAAACCAACATGAAATATATCTTTTTTCCCATGACAAGGATGCCGGAATCCAAGCGATGAAGCAAGTTGTGGAAAAAAACTTCACCCAAAAGAACAGCCTTGCTTTGGGTGTAAAGCCTGACGGTTCTTTGTTCTTCCATTTTTCTGCGACGGATTCAACGCTGGAGTTTTTCCCTGACAAGGATGCTTTGAACGAACTGAACAGCAAGCGTTTGTCCGATGTGGCCGAAGGTTCCCTTTCTTTTGAAGGCGACAAAGGTGAATTTTTCGGCGTGTATAAGTACCACGACGGATGGGACTGTTACCTTGTTCGCGCAGAGTTGAGGACGGATTCGCAAAAGGCATCGCTAAAAACCTTCGGGATAATTTGTATAATCACATTGGTTTTGGTTGTCTTGTTCCTGTGGGTGGGCTTGAAAATTTTTGCCAGGATGTTCGCGCCTGTCAAGACAATGACCGAAAGCCTTTACAAAATGCAGCAAGAACAAAGGATGGGGCAGTTGGAACTGGCTGACGCCCACAACGATGACATAACATATCTGGGGATGTCTTTCAACTCGCTTTCTTCCACAATAAATAATTTGCTTTCGATATTTCAAAAATTTGTGTCGCGTGACGTTGTAAACAAGGCTTACAGTGAGCATGTCATCAGGTTGGAAGGAACCCAAAGGGAACTTACGATGTTGTTCTCCGACATACGGGGCTTTACCTACATGACAGAAACATTGGGCAACGACATAATCAACCTTTTGAACCTGCATTATGACAGGGCGATCCACTCCATCCATGAGAACGACGGAATCATAGGGTCTATCATTGGAGATGCCGTCCTTGCCATTTATGGTGCTACAGAAACCGAAGGAAACAAGTCTCTTTTGGCAGTTGAAAGTGCATGGGCCGTGACAAGAGAAACCGCCAGACTTAGGGAAAAACTTGTCGCACGCCGCAAGGAAATAGAAGAAAAAAGGGAACTCACGGAAGCCGAGAAACGTGTCTACAAGGCGGTGTTGTTGGACGTGGGAGTGGGAATTGACGGCGGAAAAGTTTTTTACGGAAACATTGGTTCCTTTGAGCACATGACGAACACGGTAATTGGTGACAATGTGAACTCGGCTTCTCGTTTGGAAGGTCTTACACGGGTTTACGCATTGCCTGTCATTGTATCTGAATATGTGAAGGAAGAAGTTGAAAAAGTAAGCCGGCAATATCGCTTTGTGGAAATAGATACGGTTCAAGTGAAAGGAAAGACGGAAGGCAAGAAAATCTTTTTCCCTGCCGACACGGAGCAAACCGACGAAGAGACGTTGGAAAAATTCTCCGTGTTTGAGCAAGGACTTTATGCTTACTATGACGGGGATTGGAAAACCGCGCGACAAATGTTCAAAAAGAGCGGGCTTGAAGTCGCAGAAGTCTTCTTGAATCGAATTTCTATTAAACAAGCTCCTGAAGGATGGAACGGAATATGGGCAATGACAACAAAATAAAGATAAGCAAGGCGGAGGTACGTCTTTTTTTGCAAAAGGATATGCTTCCTTCTGAAAACGATAGTCCTGAATTCTTTGATTTGGAAACAGAGTATGCCAAAACAAAAAAAGGAAAATCCCATTTTACAATTTGGGCTTTGCTTGTTTGCACTGCTGTTGTCGCTTTGATTGTGTACGGGATGACGGCATACATCGGTTACAGGAATGCGAACTTAAAAGTGGGTATAGAAGTCTTTGAGGATTTGAACTTGAAGAACCTATTGGACGTGGTTTCTCGCACGGAGTCGTCACTTGAATCCGTCACAAATGAAAAAATCCAGCTTGAACTGGACAAGAATGCAGAGGTTTATCAGGCTGAATTGAACCGGGACTCACAGCTGCTTAGGTTGGATTCATTGAAGTTGTCCTCCGCAGAAAAAAAACGCCGTACGACTGAAATCCAGACAGAATACGACAATGCTGTTGTTGCAATTGGAGAAAAATATGACTCCAAGATTGCGTTGCTCAACAGCCAGATAGAAGAATACAAACAGCAGCTTGCTTCTTATGACAAGAAAAATGTGGAGCTTGCCCAACAGCAAGAAGCCGCCATCAACAGCCAGAAGCAGCTTTTTGAGATGGAAAAACAACAACTTACGGAAGAATACCAAAAAAATGTCTCTGACTTGAACAACCAGATGATGTCTCTTCGCAAGGAAATGATGGAGGAGCAGCGCAAAACGGTCACGGTGTTGAACAGCCAACATGCAAACGAAATGAGTTTGGTCGACCCTGTGTTATTGGATTCTTGGGCGGAATCTGTCGTAACGGACTCTGCGAATTTTCCT
>JAZSMM010000013.1:0-7611 GCA_045535895.1 Treponema sp. | reverse complement strand
CAGTTTTGACAAGCAAAACTGCATCTTTCCCAAGCCGCCCTCCTTGGCGGCTCCTAGTCAGCTTTACCGACTAGGCACATCCACGGGCAAGTTCAGCGTCCTGCTTCCCTTGCCCATCAGTTTTGACAAGCAAAACTGCATCTTTCCCAAGCCGCCCTCCTTGGCGGCTCCTAGTCGGCTTTGCCGACTAGGCACATCCATTCGGCTTCGGCGGCTAGGGTTTCGCCAACAAATGCTTTGCCGGACTGTTTTATCATTTTAGGCGAAACACGGAGATTCGTTATTTCCATACGAACTCTGTCTCCGGGTCTGACTTGGCTTCGGAATTTCACTTTGTCCACTGTTGCCAAGAAAAACAACGAACCTTCGTCGAATATTTTTTGAAAACTTAACGCAGCTCCACCGGCTTGTGCCATTGTTTCCACAAGAATAACTCCTGGTACAACCGGGTATTCAGGGAAATGACCCTTAAAGAAAAAATCCTCTTGTGTAAAAGTTCTAGTGGAAACACTACCCTTTTCATCTGCACTGACAATTTCGTCCACAAACAAGAATGGTTTGCGATGCGGAAGCAACGACTCAATGTCCTTTGTAACACCCATGGTTTCCCTCGATTATTCCGTCACTTTTTTGAAAACGACAACACCGTTGTGTCCACCAAAACCCAAAGAACCGGAGGCCGCACAAGTGATTTCACCTTCAACGCCCTTGTTCGGGACATAATCCAAATCACAACCGTGCTCCACGTCCGGATTTTCCAGATTGATTGTGGGCGGATAGAATCCGTCGTTTATGGCCTTAATGCAAATCATGGCTTCTATTGCTCCGGCAGCACCCAAGCAATGCCCCGTCATGCTTTTTGTAGAAGAAACTTTCATTTTATATGCATGGTCGCCAAATGCTTTTTTTAACATGGCTGTTTCCGCAGGGTCATTTATTGGGGTTGAAGTTCCGTGGGCATTGTAATATTGGACATCCTCAGGTTTAATTCCTGCGTCTTTAATAGCGGCAACCATTGCCGCAGCTCCGCCGTCTCCAGAAGGGTCTGGGCTTGTTATATGGTATGCGTCAGAAGAACCGCCGTAACCTGCAAATTCGGCATAGATTTTTGCCCCACGAGCTTTTGCGTGTTCGTACTCTTCCAAAATCAACATGGCAGCTCCCTCTCCCATGACAAAACCTTCCCGTTTTGAGTCAAAGGGACGGCTTGCTTTTTCCGGGCAGTCGTTGAAAGAACTCGCCAAAGTCTGCAACACAGTAAAACAAGCAATCCCAAATCCAGTGACCGTACCTTCCGCTCCCCCTGCCACACAGACATCCACACGTCCAGAACGCACGCAATCCAAGGCCAAGCCCAAAGCATCTGTACTAGAAGCACAAGCGGTTGCGATTGTCGGGGCAAGCCCTTTTATTCCGTAGCGCATACAAATATTTCCGGCAGCTTCATTTGGAATCAGCATTGGAATTGTAAGCGGAGGAACACGAGTTCCTTCGGATTTGAAATACTTTCCACAAGACTCTTCAAACACTTCAAATCCACCAATTCCATTCCCAACGAAAACGCCTGTATTTTGAGGTTCTGCTACAGTTTCCTCCAAAAGACCTGCATCCTTTAGAGCCTGTCCGGCAGCAACCACAGCATACTGCGTAAAACGTGCCATTTTCCTAGCGTCTTTTTTGTCGATAAACTCGGATGTGTCAAAATTCTTTAACTCACCGGCAATCTTTACATTGGTATTTGATGTGTCGAAATAGGTGATATTTGAAATTCCTGATTTTCCTGCACGAATTCCAGCCCAAGTGTCTTCTACATTGTTTCCAAGGGGCGTAACAGCTCCCATTCCTGTAACAACCACACGTCTCATAATATTCTCCCATAAAAAGTCAATGAGAAAATTTCAATTTTCGAAATTGACTTTTTACGCTGTTTTGCAACGCAGTGAAAAACAGCAATATACATTTAGTTTGCAACGCAAACTGTAAAAGATAAAAACTGACGATATTTCAGGCAGTTTTTATCTTACCTCCTTATTTTCAAGCACCCATTCCGCCGTCTACGCCAAGAATTTGACCCGTAATATACGTTGACATATCACATGCCAAGAAAACAGCGGCGTTGGCAACATCTGCAACAGTACCCGCACGTTTTAGCGGAATCCCTTCCAGCCAAGTTTTACGTGCCTCTTCGTTTACAGCACGAGTCATGTCCGTGTCTATAAACCCTGGGGCGATTGCATTCACGCGAACTCCACGTCCACCACATTCCTTTGCAAGGCTTTTTGTCATGCCAACAAGACCTGCTTTGCTTGCCGCATAGTTCACTTGACCGCCTTGTCCATGCAAACCAACAATGCTTGTCATGTTTATTATTGAACCTGCACGCTTTCTAATCATGTCTGAAGACACAATCTGGGACACAACAAAAACAGCCGTCAGGTTCACTGCAATCACAGAATTCCAGTCTTCCATACTCATACGGAACGAAAGACCGTCACGGGTTATTCCAGCGTTGTTCACAAGCACGTCAAATCCACCGGCTTCTTTTAAAGCGGCTTTTATCGTCAAAGCCAATTCCTCTGCGTTTGACGCATCCGCACAAATTTCGTGGAATGTCGTATTTTTTTCTTTTGCGAAAGACTCCAATTCCTCTCGTGCAGCAGAAGGCTTGGAACAAAGTCCCCAAACTTCCGCACCTTCTTCCAAGAACCGGCGGACAATTTCCCTGCCGATTCCTCTTGAAGAACCAGTAACAAGAGCCTTTTTCCCTTCCAGCAACATAATCTTCTTTATCTCCTTTTTTATTCAATACTTGTAATAGAATCTGCCGTGTTCACAGGAACTGCCGCCCATTTCTCAGCGAATTCAGTATCACGCCACAAGCCTGAAAGAACTTTTCCGGGACCAACTTCCAAAATGTTCCATTCAGCAGAGTCATTGCCAACAATGCCACCAAGAACAGTTTCTTCGGCCGTCCAAAGCACAGGGTTTGTCAAGTGAAGAACCGCATTTTTCTTGATTTCTTTTCCACTTGGGGCTTTTTCTCCTGTTACGTTTGAAAGCAATGTCACAACCGGGTCGTTGAACTGGACATTTGTGATTGCTTTTTCAAATTCGTCGGCTGCAAGTTGCATCAAGGGACTATGGAAAGGTCCTGCAACGGCAAGACGAACAAAACGGCGAGCACCGGCTTGTTTGCAAAGCTCTTCTGCTTTTTCAAGACCTTTAGCCGTTCCTGCAACCACAGTTTGACGTGCACTGTTCATGTTTGCAGCATAAACTCCGCCCGCTGCGTTTGCTATTTCAACAACTTTTTCCGGGGCAAGACCAACCACCGCTGCCATTCCTGGCGGGTTTCCTGCGTTGCACCTTGCAATATCCTCGCAAACAGCTTGCATAATTTGCCCACGTCGCTTTACAACACGGATTGTATCTTCAAAGGAAAGGACACCGCTCATGCAAAGGGCCGGGAATTCCCCAAGACTGAAACCAGCACAAACGGAAGGTTCCACACCTTTCGACTTCAATGCGGCAACGACAGCCAAAGACGCTGCCGTGATAGCCAGCTGACTTCGGTCGCTGCGGGCAAGTTCGGCGGCTTCTGTTTCCCACAACAACTTTACCATGTCTTCCCCGGCAATTTCAGAAATTGAATCCAAACATTTGCGTGCTTGCGGATACGAGTCGCAAACGTCTTTTATCATTCCTTGGGTTTGAGCGCCTTGTCCAGGAAACAAAAAAGCATATTTTTTTTCCATAAGGAATATCTCCGTTTTTGTTTGTCATTTTTATTGACAAAAAATACGCTTTTGTCAATAAAACTAAGAATAACATAAAATCAGAAAATGTCAATATGTCTAAACCTTGTCTCAAACCCTGTCATACACATGAAAACCACGGCGTTGTCTGCAAACCAGTGATTTTAGATTTTTCTTCTTGCCAAGAGGGTATTTTTAATCTAAAATTGGATAAATATACAAACACAAAAGGGATTGTCCCTAAAAATTTCTGGAGGAAATATGCAGAAAAATTGCACCGGTTCTTTTGTCACACTGGACAACGAATTGTTCTACAAAATTGAAAACTATGATGTTATGGAAGATTTTTTTATGACCATAACCAGTTCTTCCGACATATGGAATTTCTGTTGGTCGCAAGGCGGTGTCACAGCAGGACGCATAAATAGCGACCGGGCAATCTTCCCGTATTATACAGCAGACAAAGTTTCCGACGCAAAGACATACACAGGTCCTTACACAGCCATAGCGACTGAAAGTAACGGAAAAACCGTCATATGGGAGCCCTTCGCTTACACAACTCCAGCACAAGAACACACCATATTTCCACTTACAAGAAACATTTACAAAAACACAACAGGAACCAAAGTCTGGTTTGAAGAGATAAACCCGGAGCTTGGTTTGTCCTTTTGGTATGGCTGGACATCATCCGACAAATTTGGGTTGGTTCGTCATGTCCGAATAAAAAACACAGACGCACAATCAAAAACCGTGACAGTTTTGGACGGCTGCAGAAACATTGTGCCGGCTTGCACAACCTCTGATTTCCAGAATCAAAACAGCGTACTTTTAGATGCATACAAAAAGACAGAAATAGATGAATCTGGGAACATGGCTTTGTTCTCCCTGTCTTCAATCATAACGGACAAAGCAGAACCCAACGAAGGTCTATATGCAAATGTTGCATGGTTCAGCACGCCTCACCGCCTGATATTGTCACCGGAAGCTCCACGACAATTCGCTTCCATAGCGAGAACTGTGCCTGTACAAGACATAGCGATTAAAATGCCAACTCCGCAAATAATAAAAGGCAAACGACCTTCCTGCTTTATATGTAGAACTATAACATTCACAAACAACGTGAACGAAGAAAACTGGTACCAAGTTTTTGACACAAAACTTGACGCCTGTGCCATAGCAAATCTTGATGCAAAACTAAAGAACAGAGCTGAGTTGGTAACAGAGCTGGAAAAAGACATTGCCGACGGTGCAAAAAAAATGGACTGTCTGCTTGCACAGGCGGACGGCTTTCAAAACACAAGCGACACTATGACCTGCGTACACCATACGGCGAATGTCATGTTCAACATAATGCGTGGAGGTATTCTTGCAGAAGAAGGACGCATAAACATTGCTGACTTTTTGAATTTTGTTTGCGTACGCAACAAAAGCCTTGCAGACAAAGCACAAGACCTTGTAAAAAAAGCACTTGAACAAGAAAACTCAGAGTCTGCAACTGTCCGTCGCAGTACGGTCATGGAAATTGCAATGTCAACAGGCAACACCCAGTTAAAACGGCTTGTCCTTGAATATATGCCCTGCACATTCAGCCGAAGACACGGAGACCCAAGCCGTCCTTGGAACAAATTCAACATCAAGTTGAACAATGACGACGGCACACCACTTTTGAACTATGAAGGAAACTGGCGAGATATTTTCCAAAACTGGGAGGCTCTTGCCTTTTCATATCCAGAATACATTCAGAATATGTGCGCCAAGTTTATGAATGCAATGACAGCGGACGGATTCAACCCATACCGAATTACAAGGCAGGGAATAGACTGGGAAGAACCGGAACCAGACAATCCATGGGCACAAATCGGGTATTGGGGGGACCACCAAGTAATTTATCTGGAAAAATTGCTTGAACTTTACAACAAAACAAACAGTGCGTCCCTTATGGCGTCCTTGGACGAACCTTTGTACGCCACCGCAAACATTCCGTACAGAATAAAATCTTTTGCTGAAATTGCGAAAGACCCACGCAACACAATCGTGTTCGACCACAAGTTAAACGATGCTGTGAAATCACAGAGCGAACAAAAAGGCACAGACGCAAAATTAATTTTGGGCGAGGATGGTCAACCTGCCCTTGTTTCCTTAACGGCCAAGCTGCTTCAAATCATCATAGCAAAAGCGGCGAACTTTATTCCAGGTGGCGGGATTTGGCTTAACACCCAACGTCCAGAATGGAACGACGCAAACAATGCGTTGGCAGGCTACGGCCTTTCAATTGTAACTTTGTGTTATCTGTACCGCATGCTCACATTCATGATTGACCTGTACAAAAAATCTGGAATAAAAGAATTCACCGTTCCAGGTGAAATCGCAGACTGTTTCTTGGCTCTTGGTGAAATTTACAAGGAATTCTCGCCGGAACCTTCTGCGACGGACAGCAAAATCCGACGCAGTTTTGCAGAAAAAGCTGGTCTAGCGTTCCAAAAAGAACGTGACGCTTTGTATGCAAATGGTTTCTCTGCAAAACCACAGAAAATTTCTTGTGAACAACTTGTAACCATACTTGAAGACATCAAAGCCCATGCACAGCAGACAATAAAATTGAACAGACGCAGCGACGGACTTTACCATGCGTACAATACAATGAGCATATCCGACAAAGAGATGGAAATATCATATTTGCAGGAAATGCTAGAAGGTCAAGTCGCAGTTCTTTCCAGCGGGATGCTTTCACCAGAAGAAGCACTTGAAGTGTTCAATGCATTACGAAGAAGCCGACTATTTGAAAGCAGGCAATATTCCTATATGCTTTACCCGGACAAAGATTTACCCCATTTTTGTGCTAAAAATAACATTTCTGAAAAGGACGTGGAACCACTGCAAGATTTGATAAAAAGAAGCGGTGACAAAATCATGAAGTGCGACTGCAACGGAACTTGGCATTTCAGCCCAGACTTCCGCAACGAACAGGCAATGGATGAGATCCTTGCCTCGTTCCCGGAACAAATGCAACCCACACAGGATGAACGCCAAAAATTGTTTGCCTTGTATGAAAAGACATTCAATCATCAGAATTTTACGGGACGTTCCGGTACTTTCTATGCCTACGAGGGTCTTGGAAGCATTTATTGGCACATGGTTTCAAAACTACTTTTGGCGGCACAGGAAAATGCTTTGAATGCAACAGGACAAACCGCACGAAAACTAGCGGAAGCCTATTATGACATTCGCAAAGGAATTGGATTCAACAAAACCCCGGAACTGTACGGTGCATTTCCTGCAGATCCATATTCGCACACACCTTCAGGACAGGGCGCAAAGCAACCGGGAATGACAGGGCAGGTAAAAGAAGAAGTTATAACCCGTTGGGGAGAGTTGGGCGTAACGATTGACGGCGGATGCGCTTCTTTCAATCCTGTTCTTTTAAGGAAAGAAGAATTCGGCAAGAATGGAACTTTGAGTTTTACTTGGTGTGGAGTGCCAGTGGCTTATGAACTTGTAGAAAAAAAAGCAGATTGCGGAATTGCAATAAAATACAGCGATGGGAAAACTTCAAACAGGAATGGAACGTCACTTACAGCAGAAGAAAGTGCGGTGCTATTCAGTAGAAGCGGAAAAATTTCTTCTATAGCGGCAAAGGTCACTTTGGAGAACGCATATATGTAGGACTTCTACCCACGTTATTGCCGGCTGCCATGGAAGTCGGCAAACGGCAACGTGGGGCTGTCCTAAAAGTATGGGACAGTCCTAATTATTTTTAAAGACAAAAGACGAACTCTGTGATAAAATTTAAATATGAGCAGAGGCGTAAGTAACAAGATCACATACAAACCATACAATCAGAATGAACAGTGGCTTT
>JAZSMM010000310.1:0-6994 GCA_045535895.1 Treponema sp. | reverse complement strand
CTGCAGACCAAAGCCAGTTGGAGTGCAACTGCAGGACCAAAGTTGGACTCCGCAATGCTACCTGCCAAGGCAAGCAAAACATGGCTTTTGCCACCGGCGAACAAGAACGGATGCTGCCCGGAAGGATTTCTGCTTACGGCAAGTTCGTAGTGGTCTACAAGCAGGGGAACTGCAAGAACCAACGAATTTTGCACAACCGCACTGTTTTTTAGTGCGTTAGGCATATCAACAAGAACGTCTTGCACAATACCTGCATTGCGTTCTGCGGAAACGGTTGTTGCCTTTTCCATGACCAAGCCTGCACGGCAGATTAAAATATCCGGGGCAGGTTTTTGGGACAATTGGTGTTCCACAGGTTTGTCCGCCGAAAGGATTGCAAACTCTACTTGCAATCCTTTCAACGGCTTTTGTTCAATGGCTTTTCTGATTGCACTTTGAGCGGCAGAAGGCAGGTTGTGAAAAGCAACCACAACGTTTTTTTGTCTTACCGACAGAAAAACAACAAGAAACGCCGCAACCAGCAAAACTGCGGCAGCAAGCGGAATGATATGTTTTCTTGTGACATCCATTCTTGCATATTACCACAAGAACAAGCGCGGCGCAATTAATCAAACTGCCGCATATCATATTGACGGAGGAGGTATGCTTTGAAAAGATGCCAAGTCAAAAAAATTAAACGGCTGGTATGCCTTGTGCAAGGATTTTTTCTGCTTTTCATGCTCCATTCACAAGAAGCCATGAAAGCGGACACTCTGCGCCAAATGGATTCCGCATTTTTTGAGCAGTCCAAAGAAAAATTGAATTCCGTGCTTTCAGTCAACCGCAGAGCCTACGACTATTCTGAACTTGAAGACTATGCACTAAAAAAAATCAGGCAGTTGGTCGTCCTGAACGAACTGGACTTTGCCAAGGACGCAGCCCTTGCGATGATAGACAATAACATGGAAAACGACGAGGCGTTGGCAATTTATTCCTCTACCACGAAAGCCATAGAAAGAAGAGACGAGCAGCTCGCCCAACTAAAAATTCAAGAAGAACAACTTGCGCAAAAAAAACAGGAAGAACAACAACAGATTCTGTCCGCACCAAAGCCGCCTGCCACATACACCCCTATAATGAATGTGGAGTCCGGGGAAACATTCTACTATTCCTTGGGAAGAACAGGATATTCCCCCTTGAACTGGGAGGTCGCCCTTGGAGTGGCAGACTTGATGTTTGCAACGGAAAAAGCGGAAAACTCTCTTAAATACGGTCTTGGAATAAACGGAGAAATTTTTTATTCTTCGGACAAAGTGACTTTTGGCGGAGAAATATTCGCCGACTTTATGTTGCTTTCTTTCTTTGGGAACCAAAAACTACGGGCAACTGTAAAGGCAGTTCCATCTGTTTCTGTTGCCTCGTTGTCCAGCAACCTGTTTTTTAGAGCCGGTTTTATGTACGACACCGATTTTATGACACCTGTAATTGGAATAGGCTACAAAAACTTTGGGGAAAAACAAATATCTTTTGGCATTTCTGCCGATTATTATATAGGGCACTTTGCCTACGACACAATGAAAACGGCTTTTTCCGTCGGAGGAGCAATCCTGTTCCCTCTTATAAGAGGCGACTTGGTTGTGATGGGCCTAAAGTTGGGCTTGTCCGACACCGTTTACCTTTTTGATGAAGGCATGGAAAATCAAATGAAAATCATTTTTAGCATAAGGGTAGGTAATTAAATGGGAAATCGTATTTCGTGTTTTGTTTTTTGCTTAATTTTTTCTTGCAGTATGATGTTTGCCAACGACCCAGTGGCAGACAAATTCATGTCCGCAGCAAACGACCAATATTCCATCAACAACTACGCAAAAGCATATGAATACATAAATCGTGTTCTGGACTTGCACCGCGGCGGTTCTCTGCCGGAAAACGCAAGCGTCCTTGCGGAAACCATTTATTATGCATATCTACAGGAACTAAGAGCGACGGGAAACCAGAATGAACTTTCCGTTATGAAAGTATGGCTGGACGACTTCCCTGTGGTGGCATCTTCCCGTATAAAAACACTCATGGCTTTGTTCGAAAACGACATAAAAGAAAAAAATTCCGCTTCCACTTCGCAAGGAACTGCAAATTCCAACCAAGACGTATGGCAAAAAGAACTTCAGGCAGAAAGAGAACGAAACGCACAGGAACGACAAAACGAACGGGAATTTTCCGAGTCCATGCTGAACACATTCACCAACCAACTGGAAGCCCAAACGGAATCTTTTCAAGACGCAATGGAACTAAGCACACGTAAAAGCGAATCCATGAACAAGACCATATTGATTGTCGTCCTTGCCATAAGTGCGATTCTTTTGACGTTGTTCATCCTTGTCATTATAAACGTAATATTGAATTCAAGACATGCAAAAAGACAACAGGAACAGTTTGCGGCAACTCTGCAGGTTGTCGCCCAGATGAACAGGATTCCTTCGGAAAAATTTCTGCTGGACGGCGTTGTAGATGTCTACGGTGACTCCCAATTACGTATTGTGGAATCTTCCGCACAGAACGGAAATTATCTTCCAGAACCGGAAGTGGACGAAAAAGAATTCCAGACCATACGGGAATTTGCCGTGCGTTGCGAGCAGCTTGGAAATGAAATCGACGTTATGACCGGCAGAAAAAACAACTCCAAGAACATTTCGGAAATGGTGTATAAAATCAGCATGGAACTTGGCATAAAAAAGAATGTTGCCATGGTATATTTTTGTGCCGCCATGGTTTACGACATAGGGTTCCTTGTAATGGAAAAAGACTTGCTGCAGGCAGAAACATTTACGGAAGAAGAAAAATACATAATCCGCTCCCATGTAAAGCCCGCAGACAATGTGTTTGACTTCATTCCAGAAAAATACCGTGCAACATTTGCAGAAGCCGCAGCCATGCACCATGAGAACATGGACGGTTCCGGGTATCCAGCAGGTTTAAAAGGCGAAGAAATTCCTCAAATTGCACGTATAATTCATGTTGTAGAAAGTTTTGTGTCGCTAATATCAAGACGCAATTACCGCGCCATCTTTGACAAGGAATCTGCCATAGCGGAACTACGTTCGCATCCAGAACTTTACGACCAGTCAATCGTTGACATGTTGGACTCTATTGTCTAAGAAGTCCAAAACAAAAAAATGGCTGCCCTTCAAAAGTTGGACAGCCATTTTTTTATTCTAAAAGTTTTTAAAACCAATATTTCATGTATACAGGGAATGCCAAACCAACCGCTGTATCTTGGAAAGGACTGTCAAAAACCGTGATTTCCGCACCAAGTCCAATTTCACAATAATCCATCTCAAGAGTTACTTTGGGTTCCAAGGTAAGAACATTAAAGCTGTTGTCGTAATCCTTTGTGTCGCTTATGCTATACAAAGCGGTAAGCTGTGCTCCCATAAAAGAAAAAGGCTTGACCTTTGCCATCACACCGGCATACAAAGGACGAGAATCATTAATGCCTTCAAAACCTATTTCAAAGTCAGCTCCCAAGTTGAACATCCCCAATTTTGCAGCCATACTTGCGTCTATGTAATGGTTCGCAGGCACGGAACCGTCATAACCAGTCCCTTTGTAAGTGTAGCCTGCCATCCATGAAAACGGACGCTCCAAACCACCGCTTACATAAGCTCCCATGGCAAAATCCCCTGCAAAATCCATCGTCATTCTTGTACCAACATTTACTCCAAAATCAGATTCATAATAGATTGCGGCATTTGTTTCAAGTCCATTGTCATCCGTGAACATTTGGTATTGGAAAGGAACGTTCAAAGCCATGGTCAATCCAAGCATCGGTGCAATTCCAGTGAAAACATAAGTCAAACCGTTGTTTCCAAAACGACCGCCCGGCAGTACATCGTCATAAGCATACAACTGTACGCCAGGTATAATTTTGTCATAATTCGTTCCAAGAACAAAAGCAGAATGCCAAGCCGGAGCAAATCCTATGTTCAAAAACGTGTCGTCGGCAATCAAGCCAAAATTACTTGAATTCCACTCGTCGTTTGAATACAAGGCAACCCCGATTTTGCCTTCAACCCAAAACCTTTCAAATTGCAAGAATCCATAACTTTTGTTATACAAACCACCAAAAGTCAAAGGTGCATCTTCTACAGGTTCTTTTGTAAATACATTCGAACCCGTTTCTGTGTAAACTTCATTCGTCTGCGCAAACACAACCGCTCCAACGAACAACACCAAAAGTGCAAAAACAACCTTTTTTACACTAGAAAAACAAAATACCTTCACTTCTTTTCCTCCTAAAAAGCCTAGCATTTTTTTACAAACCATATTTTTCTAAATTAGGTTCACTTAAAATGTTAAGCCTTTCCAAAGAGGATTGCAAAAATAAACAGAGGAAATTCCTGATTTTTGTTTAATTTTTAATATTTAGTTTTTGATTTTCCATTTGCCGTCATGCTGAACAAACCGACTTGCCGCAATTTGCAGTATACGACCGTCCTCGCCGTTCATTTTCACCAGAGAAGTCAATGGATTTACTTCTGTCACACGGAAATTTGCTCCGTCATAAAAAATCCTTAGGCCTTCGTTGGGCAACTTCTTTCTGACTTCGGCATACCAGTCATATTCATATGAAAGACAACACAAAAGACGCCCGCACTGACCGGATATTTTCATGGAATTAAGAGAAAGGTTTTGTTCCTTTGCCATACGAATTGAAACAGGTCGCAGCTTGTCCGAAACAGCATTGCAACAATAAGGACGGCCACAAATACCAAGACCTCCTGTAATCCTGGACTCATCGCGCACACCAATTTGCCGCAGCTCAATCCTCATCTTAAAAACAGAAACCAAATCTTTTACTAAATCCCTAAAGTCCACTCTTTTTTCTGCACTAAAGAAAAACAAAGCCTTTTGTTCTTCCAAAAGATAGTGAGTGGCTATCAACTTCATGTCCAACTTGTGTGCGGCAACTTTTTCCTGAAACACTTTGAAGGCATATTTTTCTTTTTCCTGTAATTCACAAATACGTGTCAAATCTTCTTCACAAGCCTTTCTTTCCACTGCAACAATGTCACAAGGTTTTATACCTATTGGGTTCTCCGTCAACCCAAGAACCTTGGCATAATCTTTGCCGTAGCGGGTGGGAATTATCACAAAGTCCCCGCAAGCCAACTCAAGCTCCTCCGGGGCAGTTGCGTACACGCCTTCACAGGAATATTCCAACTTTAGGCGGAAAAGTCTTTTGGGGTAAACAAAATTCTCTTGAAGCTCTTCCCCTTCTTCAAGTTCCTCTGAATCTTCCAACGCAGAAAGGTCTTCTTCCATTTGATTATATATGTCGTTTTCAAAAACTTCACTCATCCTGTCTCCTGAAACAAGAAAATTTTCTTCTTTACTCTTGAAAAAAAATTGTTTATGTAACCAAGTCTACCAGAATTCCGTTGATTTCATCAATCCTAGCAAGCATCTGCAAAGAATCCGAATGAACCGAAAGGATTTCCGCCGCCAATTTATCCAATTTTTCGTCCACAACTTTTATCAGATAAAACTTTTCTGTTTTAAACCGCCTGCTAGGTCGCTTGCGCCTGTTTATCTGGACTTCATAATTGGAATGCACTATGAACTTCATCAAATTGCTAACAGCCTTTCTATAGGCAGAAAAAGACTCCAAACTAAAGTCGTTTTTAAGCAGGTCCGACGTGATGTCCGCCTGATCCTTTAAATAAACAAGGGCTTCTTCAAATTCCATACCGGCAATTTCAGGGGGAAGTCCCGCTGTTATCATTTCTGACTCGGCGGCCTTTTGTTCCATTAAAGTGGCAAACCTGCTTTTTCTCAGCTCCGTCTTTTCTGTTTTCTCTTTTTTTTGGCCTGCCGTCGCAACTCCTGAAGGGAAATAAAAAGTTGAATGTAAAGGATCTATTTGGGCCATTAAAGAACAACTCCGTCATTCTGAAAAAAGGTGTTTGCCCGAATTGCGGTTAAATCATTCCACTTTGCAACAGCTTCATCGTAAGATTCTTGATTTGACAAAGAAATGCAATGACCATGGAAAACAACATTGTCAGCCAACTCCAACCTATGCGTTGCAATATCTCCTATGACTGCCGCAGAAGAAAACAACTGCACTTTTTCTGGGGCTACAATGTTTCCCTCTACAATTCCACCTATAATTGCAGATTTTGCCGTGATGTTTCCCCTTATGCGTGATTTCTCACCGACAATCACTTTCCCAGAAATATCCAGATTGCCATCAACGTCACCGTCTATTCGTGTAAAACCGGAAATTCTTATGTCGCCGTTGACAACAGAACCTGCACCAACAAAAGTATTTATGGAAATATCATCATTCTGAAAAGGCATATTTGCTCCTGTTTGCAAAACTGAAAGGGTACAATGACTTTAATTTTTAAACGACCTCGTTTTTTATTTTTTCTTTACATTGATATATTTTGCAGGGTCAACAACATCCGAACCAATGTGAACCTCATAATGAAGGTGAGGCCCCGTCGTTATGCCTGTGTTGCCGATTGTGCCTATAACATCACCTTGGGACACAAACTGACCTTTTTTTACCCTAAAACTGTTCATATGGGCATAACGAGTGTAAATACCATGCTTATGCTTTATTATCACGTAATTTCCAAAACCACTGTCATAAGCAACGGTAACTACCTGACCATTTGCAGTTGCAACAATCGGATCTCCCGTTCGCCATGTAGAAAAATCCAAACCCTTGTGTATGTACCATTGCCCAGTTATAGGATGCTCGTTCTGCCCAAATTCCATGGAAATATGCCCTACCCCGTTTTTAAGCGGCCATATGCTTGGGATGTCCGAAAAAAGGGTCCCCTGGGACTCAAGCATTTTTCCAATCTGCTCTATGGGCTGGATAGCACCTTCCAAAAAAGACGTAAGTTGTTCAATGTTGGCGGCTTCTCTTGCAGTGCCAGAAGCCAAATCATTGGAACTGAACAAAGAGGAAAGATCGCTTCCGTTTACAGAAGCCTTTGAAATT
>JAZSMM010000190.1:0-3737 GCA_045535895.1 Treponema sp. | reverse complement strand
GGGAATGTTGTCAGCGTTCTTTCAGAAAAAAACAAACCTGTTGCGTTTATATCTTCAGGGCAGATTGTTCCAAGAAATTTAGAAGTTGCAAGTGTTGTTAGGTTTTTGCTTAAACTTACCGATTTAAAAATAGACAGGGATTCTCTTGAAAAGAAATTCTCTGCATTGCCGGAGGACTTTACGGTTGTACAAAGTAAGAACATTGATGGGAGTGCATTGTAGTGTCTATGAATGATCAAGCGTCGGAACTTAAAATGCTTATGCAAGAATACAATGGGAAGAATAATCGAGGTAATCCAGGTCACAAGACTAGGATAATTGCCATAACTAGTGGCAAAGGTGGTGTAGGTAAAACCAATATCGCAGTGAATATGGCCATCGCCTATGCCAGAACCGGAAAAAAAGTGCTTCTTATAGACGGGGATTTGGGAATGGCAAATGTTAATGTTTTGCTCAATGTCGTCCCTCAATACAATCTGCTCCATGTCGTCACTCAGCAAAAAAAGATGTCGGACATCATATCGGACACTGAATTCGGAATTAAGTTTATTGCGGGAGCCAATGGTTTTTCACGTATAGCCAACCTTACTGAACCTGAGCTGGCATATTTTGCGGAAGAATTCAGTACGATAAACAATTTTGACATCATAATAATAGACACTGGCGCGGGAATTTCCTCGAATGTTCTCCAGTTTGTAGCCGCCGCTGATGAAGTTTATATAGTGACAACACCGGAACCTACTGCGATAACGGACGCATACGGAATTATCAAGATAATTACAACGGAGTTGTCCATGGACAGAGACATGACGTTAAAGTTGTTGGTAAACCGTGTGCATTCATCCGATGAAGGAAAGCGTATATCTGATCGAATAATAAACATTGCAGGTCAATTCCTTAATTACAAGATTGAATATTTAGGATTCATTTATGATGACCCCACTGTTTCCATGTCCGTTATCAGACAAAAACCATTCATGGAGGTTGCTCCCCAATCAAAGCCTGCTATATGCATAAAGCATATCGTGGGAAGGATTGAAAAAACCGATTTGGTGAATACAGAAGGAGTCGCAGGGTTTTTACGAAAATTTCTGGGCAAAAAATAAAGAGTTGTTTCTAGCGAGTCAGTTTCAATTCAATTTGCCGGCAGGTATTTTTTCGACTTGACCTAATGTTTTTTTTGCCGTAAAATATCATCGGAGGATTTGCATGATAAGCCCTAAGGCTATATTTATATCGGTTGTGTCTGGGTTTGTTCTGTTTTTCCTCACCGGAATAATAGCCGGCGTGTCTTTCGGAGTGGTGGTTCTTCGTTCACTGATCTTTGCGATTGTGTTCGGCGTTGTTGTGTTTGGTGTTGGATGGGTTTCTCATCGTTTTCTTTCGATGGGAGAGGAACATATTGGAGAAACTCAGGCTGTTCCAAGAACAGGTACAACCATAGACATATCAATAGGTGACGAGCCTTTGCCAGAAGATGAAAATGGACCTGATTTTTATGTTGACAGTGAGGTTCCGGTTGCTTCTGCCTCTGAAACGGTCTTGAAAGAAGATGATGCGAGTAAGACTGTAATGTCTTCCGCCGAAAAAGACGGCGATTCACTTGCCGACAAAAATCAGATTTCAGAACCCAAGGACAACCAGCCTACCTTTAAGCCAGTTGCCCTTGGAACTTCGGTTGCGTCCAATGATACAGGCATTTCAAGTGAAAGTCTTGATGTGCTTCCTGATATAAGTGATTTTTCCATAGGGGGAACAGAATCCCATGGAGAAGTTCTGGAGAACACGGACTTTGCGTTAGAAGGTTCATCCGAAGGTAGTTTTTCATCTAGCAAAAAAAGTACTGGCGGAAAGATGGACACGGAAACAATAGCCAAGGCTATAAAAACCGCTTTGGCTAAAGACAGCTGAAATAAGGGTGTGGGTATATGGCTGCTTCAATCTTCGATGAAAAATCAGAAGAAGAACTCTGGTTGGAATTTAAAAAAACTCGTTCTCCTGCTTTGCGAGACGCTTTTATTCGTAAATATATGCCTCTTGTAAAATATGTGGCTGGGAAAGTGGCTACAGGTATGCCAGGTAGTGTTGAATTTGATGACTTGGTTGGTTTTGGTCAATTTGGACTACTAGATGCAATAAACAAGTACGACCCTGAGAAAAATGTGAAATTCAAAACATATGCAGTTACTAGAATACGTGGTTCCATGATAGACGAGTTGCGTGTCCTTGACTGGGTGCCCCGTTCTGTTCGGCAAAAGGCTCGTGAAATAGAAGATGCCATTGTAGAGGTTGAGTCTAGGTTGGGCCGTCCAGCTACAGATGCGGAGATTGCGGATTCCATGGGAATTAGCGAGGATGAATTTCAACAAACTGTCATGCGTGTTTCTGGCACGAGTGTGTTGTCTTTGGATGATGTGTGGTATTCTGGGGACGATTCAGACCATGTTTCAATAGGTGACAGCATTGAGTCTCCGTCAAGTTTTAATCCCGATGTTATTGTCGAGCGTGAAGAGATTCGTCGTGTTATCATTGAGTCCATAAAAGAATTGCCAAAAAAAGAAAAGATGGTTTTGGTTCTTTATTACCATGAAGATTTGACTTTTAAAGAGATAGGGCAAGTCTTGAATGTTAGCGAGTCTAGAATCTCTCAACTTCATACAAAAGCCAATATGCGCTTGCGTGCCAAGTTGACCAACATACGGAAAGGTATAATGTAATAGGTTGGGTGGCGGCAGTGGTAAGACTTGATAAAATCAGAAGTGATTTAGAAGAACAACTTCAGATTGACAGGGCTTTGCGTTGTGTGGAGGTTCGTGCTGATACACTGGAAGAAGCCCTTGCGGATGCTTCCGTCCAGCTTGGAATAAAAATTGCGAATGTAGAATATGAAATTTTAGAAAAAGGTTTTTCTGGTTTTTTGGGGATTGCTCAACAGCCATGGCTAATTAGGGCATATGAAAATGCAGAATCTGCTAAAAAATCTCGCAAAACTACAGAAGGTGATTCAGTATTTTTGGATGATGACGATGCATCATTTGAACCCGCGGATAAAGACGGTGAATTCTTTATTCGTTATTTTGGTTCAGATATAATGCTTAAGGTAATACTTCCTGTGGGGAATGGGAAGAGTTCTTCTGCACAAGAAGTCCTTGGAAAGTTGCATCGTTCGGACACAGTTTCTTTGGAAGAAGACAAGATAAAAAAATATGTAACAAACGGTACAGGTGGAGTATATGAAACCGTAGGTGTTTTCCAACACACCCCAGCTGCGGATGCTTCTTTTGTTATTGACATTTCCCATGATGAGATGCAGGCGACTATCACTGCTACGGCTCCTTCTGTTGGTGGTGCTGACATTTCTGCCGAATCCATTGTGCGGGCTTTGGAAACTCAAGGTGTGGTCGCTGGTATTGACAATCAAAAAATAGACGACTTTATCGACCATCCGGTTTACGGTATGCCCAGTGTGGTTGCCGAAGCAATAAAACCTGTCGATGGGCGTGACGCATATATCGCATACAACTTTGAAACGGATCGTTCAAAATTACGTATGCAGGAGTCTGCAACTGGGCAGGTCAACTTCAAAGAATTAAACCTTATCCAAAATGTTGTGGAAGGACAACCATTGGCACAGAAGATGCCGGCCGAACGTGGAAAAGGTGGAAAAACTCTGTTTGGACGTTATTTGGAAGCAAAAAACGGAAAGGATATAAATCTTCCCCTCGGCAAAAATGTTG
>JAZSMM010000320.1:0-1850 GCA_045535895.1 Treponema sp. | reverse complement strand
AGAACGACATGGCTACGATCCGACTTGTAGGGAACCTATCGTTGCCAACGCCGTAGAGGATGATATTGTGTCTCCTGCATGGAACGGCAGGTATGTGATTGTTCCTGCCACGGTGGCCCTTACAGGACTTGCGGCGTATGCCGACCCCGGCTTTGACGGATCCACATATGCTATTATGTCCCCGCGTTTTACATCGTCTCCTATATCCTTTAGCACTTGGGAAATCTTCCCCGATGTGTCCGGGTAGATGTTCGTCTCTACTCTGGATGAAACTTCTCCATTCAAAAGGACGGTTTTTTGTATTGTTTCAGGTGCTACGGTCTTTACGGAAACTGTTACCGCAGCAGCAGCAGGTTTTTCTGTCATTCCAGTCGCCGCAGCAGGTTTTCCCTTTGTCATCGAAGTTATTCCCACCGCCACAAAGACAGCGATTAAGGTTATCACAATAATCTTGCCTATCAAATCGGATTTTTTTTCCATGCTCATGTTTTGCTCCTGACAAAAATATACATTAGTCCGTTGCTCGGCCAAAAACTCTTGTGACCTCTTGCGCAGAAAGGTTCAAGGCGTTGGCCAAGTTGTAGACTGCGATTAAATAAGACGTTTCTGACTTGCTGACATTCTGCCTTGCAGAAACCATCTGCTGCCTGGATTGCTCCAGGTCGGTCTGGCTCACAAGCCCTGCGTTGTAGCCGTCTGTTGACAACTGGTAGGCACGCCGGGCAATCGACAAATTCAACTTCGCTATTTCTATTGAATTCCAAAGTTGGTTTATCGTGTTTATGTTTGCTTCTATGTCCTGCTCCGCCTGAATCCGTGCGGTTTCAAGAGCTATTTGTGCGGACGTTATACCGTCTTCCAAGGTCTTTATGTTTAGGTTCTTTGCAGAACCAGGTATAAAGCCGTCCAGAGGAATAGAAACGGAAACGGAAAACGTGCCGGACATGCCGACTTCCTTGTCTTGGCTGGATATGCTGGAAGAAGGGGAAAGCCTTATGTTTTCCGAAAGGTTTATTGACGGGGCTAGGGAATCCAGCGATGTTATTGTTTTTGCCAGTTCCGCCTGTGCCAGGGCAAGTTTTTTTTGCCTTATGTCTAGCCGGTTTTCCATGTAGGCGGTAGCAAGCTCATCTACGCCGGGAAGATCCAGCTTTGTCAGGACAATCTCATCCTCTGGAACTACCAGCTCGTCGCTTCCTATCAATGTTTGGAACGCATCCAAACTAGCCTGATATGTCGTCTTGGCATTTTCCAGGGCAGGTCCGCTGGAAAGATATGCGTATTGTGATTGCAAAAGGGAAAGTTCAGAAGCCAAGCCGTTGTTGTAGTTTCTTCTTGTCTGCTCGTACTGTATGCGACTGAGCTCCCGACTGTCCTCAAGTATTTTTATGTTCTGCCTTTCCGCCATTAGGTTGTAAAAGGAACTTGCAACCTTTGTGAGCAGGTTTTGTTCTTCTCTTTCATAGTTTGTAAACGCCATGTCGTATGCAAGTGAAATCTGCTTCAGTTTGGAGGGAACTCCTGCGCTTAACGACATGGAAAGCCCGGCCGAAGCGTTCCAGTTCCAAGCCTTGCCCGTGGCCGGTTCGCTGATGTGGGTGTTGGATATTCCTCCGGTAAGCGACATGGAAGGAAGGAACGCATTCCAACTGGCGTTTTTTGCCCGTTCCGCCGCCTGCAAATTCAACTTTTGTGTTTGAAGGTCGTTGTTGTTTGTCAAGGCAAAATTCTGGGCTTCTTCCAATGTTATGGCTTTTAGGGAAACACATTGCAAAGAGAATACCAATGCCACCAACACAACGGGTTTGAATCTTTTTTGCATGAAGACTCCTTTTTTAGGTTATTATACA
>JAZSMM010000175.1:0-1575 GCA_045535895.1 Treponema sp. | reverse complement strand
CTTGACGAATCAGAAGAAATCAATGCTTGTTCAATTTATATCGACGTTAAACACACCCATCCAGAAGAAAAAACTGAAAGATGGCTTTTGATGTTCAAAAACGAAACCCACAACCATCCTACAGAAATTGAACCTTTCGGAGGGGCTGCCACCTGTATTGGTGGGGCTATCCGTGACCCACTTTCTGGTCGTTCCTGGGTTTACCAGGCTTTGCGTGTAACAGGAGCGGCGGACCCAACCGTTCCATTGTCCAGCACTCGTGAAGGTAAATTACCTCAGATGAAACTGACAAGAGAAGCCGCTAGCGGATTCAGTTCTTACGGAAACCAAATCGGCCTTACAACAGGACAGGTAGCAGAAATCTACCACCCTGGATTTGAAGCAAAACGCATGGAGTTAGGCGCTGTAATCGCAGCAGCTCCTGCAGACATGGTAATGCGCGAAGAGCCAGAAGCTGGAGATATCATCGTTCTGGTTGGTGGAGGAACAGGTCGCGACGGAATTGGCGGGGCGACAGGTTCTTCAAAAGTTCACACAACAAAATCCGTTGTAGACGCAGCCGCAGAAGTTCAGAAAGGTAACGCAGTAGAAGAACGTAAAATCCAGCGTCTTTTCCGCAATCCAGAAGTCAGCCGAATGATTCGTCGCTGCAACGACTTTGGTGCCGGTGGTGTTGCTGTTGCTGTAGGTGAACTTGCACCAGGATTAGACATCAATCTTGACGCCGTTCCAAAGAAATATGACGGCTTAAACGGAACAGAACTTGCGATTTCAGAAAGCCAGGAACGCATGGCTTTGGTTGTTCGCAAAAACGATGTAGAAAAATTAATGAAAGCAGCCGCAGACGAAAACCTTAATGCGGCTGTAATTGCAGAAGTAACAGACACAAAACGTCTTGTAATGAGATGGAGAGGAAAAACAATCGTAGACATTGAACGTTCTTTCCTTGACACAGCAGGTGCAAGCCGCAGTACATCAGTTGTAATTGATTCACCTGATTCAAATGATTCTCCTCTTGCAAAACCACTTGATTCTGTTGCTGCACAATTGGCAAACAACTCTAATGACGAAAAAACAATAAAAGCAGCGTGGAAAGCAAACATTGCAGACTTGGCATGTTGTTCACAACGTGGACTTTCAGAAAGATTCGACGGCTCCATAGGTTCGGCTTCCGTCCTGTTTCCTATGGGCGGCTCATACCAATCCACGCCGGAGGCAGGCATGGTGGCAAAGATTCCCGTATTGCCACCCGCAGAAACAAGCACCGTAAGCCTTATGTCTTACGGATACGACCCACGTGTCGCACAGTGGAGCCCATGGCATGGCTCACAGGTTGCCGTTCTTTCTTCTCTTTCAAAAATCGCTTCTCTTGGAGGTTCAACACATAAATGCCGTTTGACATTCCAGGAGTATTTTGAACGCATGGATTGTTCTTCTGCATGGGGAAAACCTGTAGCCGCATTGCTTGGAGCATTGGAAGCTCAAAGAATTTGTGAAACAGCGTCCATCGGTGGCAAGGACAGTATGTCTGGAACATTCCAGGACATCAAAGTTCCGCCTACACTGGTTTCTTTC
>JAZSMM010000258.1:0-7337 GCA_045535895.1 Treponema sp. | reverse complement strand
GCAGTACATTTGTAGCATCGTTGGCAGAAAACCCCGCGCTAGCCGCATTCCACAACGAAAGCGGGGTTAGCCGGTATGTGTGCAGGAAGTCGGAGGCCAAGCGGTCTTAGGAAGACAATTAGAGCTCCCACCTCCTTGGCTCACAGAACGACATGGCTACGATCCGACTTGCAGTACATTTGTAGCATCGTTGGCAGAAAACCCCGCGCTAGCCGCATTCCACAACGAAAGCGGGGTTAGCCGGTATGTGTGCAGGTGTTCCGGGGAACGCTCCAATTCGGCAAAAGGTATAAGGGCCGTACGGCAGTCCTGTGCCCGTGGTGAATGAACATCCAAGAGCAAGGTTCTGTCACTCTGGACAATCAAGGGGTTGTCAATTTGCATAACGTTTAATTTTACTAAATGCCAAAGAAAAAAACAACAAAACGCAAGCTGTTTTGATTCCCAAATGAAAGACATATATTTGCTTTAATGCGAGAATACGCATATATTTAATTATATCATAAGTTTGCCAAGGAGGCTTGTATGGCACAGATGTTGACTAAGAATGATTTTGAGAAAGAAGTTTTTGAGTCGGAAGTTCCGGTTCTCGTGGATTTTTTTGCCACATGGTGTGGACCGTGCAGGATGATGTCGCCGATTGTGGATGAACTTGCCACGGAGTTGGAAGGTTCTGCAAAAGTTTTCAAGGTGGATGTAGACAAAGAGGAGGATTTGGCCTCTAAGTTTGGCGTTATGAGCATCCCCACGTTTATGGTTGTGAAACACGGCAAGGTTGTGGCGCAAGAAGCCGGCGGACGCAGCAAAGAGGAACTGAAATCTTTGCTCAATGTGTTGTAAGGACATGAAAATGAGAAAATCATATATTGGTGTAGGCGTGCTGTCTATAGTTGTAGGTCTTTTGATGTTGTTCGCCCCGGACGCATGGACCAAGGTTGTTGTAATTATTTTAGGTGCTGCCGCCATTGTAAACGGAATATTCAACCTGTTTTATGTACGTAAAATTATTTCTGATTCAAACTACAGGAAGGCCGTTATATTGCGGGGCGTTATAAGCGTTCTGGTGGGCTTGGTTGCAGTGATTCTACCTTTGGCTTTGGCGGCTACGGTGTGGACCGTGATGCTTTATATTTTGGGTGCATATCTTTTGGTCTCTTCCATTTTGGAAATATACGCAACCGTAAAATTGAGGTCGTCTGGAATAAATGCAAAGCCGTATTACGGTGAAATTGTCATTTCCGTGATTATGGCGGTGATTTTGTTCATTATACCCGCCCAGCTTGGAATGGCACTTGTGCGTGTGTTGGGTGTGCTTCTTTTGCTTGCGGGGATAGCTGTGTTGGTCTGGGAAGTGAGAAACCGAAAATATGTTGTAGTTCCAACCACCGTGGAAGACGTTGACTGACATGAATTTGTGAAAAAAATATTTTCCGTAAAGCAATTGGGGAAGACATTTGGACTTTTGTTGTGTTGCGGCAACGGCCTTTTGTCTTCCCTGTTGGTTTGACGGTTTTACATTGGAAAAGTTATGCTGACGAAAATTCTTTCAAAAGAAACTTGTAAAAAATGCAAATTCTGTTGCAACTTTAAAAGAGAAAGCCTGTGGGAATCCCCCTTGTTTTCTTTTGCACAAAAAGAAATCCTGGAAGAAAAATACCCGCAAGCAAAATTCAAAGCGAATGGGGGTTGTTCTTTTACCATTGACTTGGATTCAGTATATAAAACGGAACAAACGGAAGAAGAAGCTGCCTGTTGGTTCTTGGACGCAGAAAACGGCTGTTCCTTGGCAAAGGGTGACAAACCTTTTGACTGTGCAATTTGGCCGTTCAGGTTGATGAAAAAGGAAAACGACCTTGTAATTGCCCTTACGCCCACTTGCCCTGCTGTGAACAAAATCCCGTTGGACACACTCAAAAAATTCGTAGGGAAAAATTTGGCGGCAAAAATCTTTGAGTACGGACGGCAGAATCCGTTCATCATAAAGGAATATAAAGACGGCTTTCCTGTAATAATTGCAAAACAAGATTTTACCGAATAATTGAAACAGACAAAGTTTTGCAAAACATTTTTTTTATTCGTAAAACTTGATATCCATGTCGTAATAAGCCTTCCAAAAACTAACAAAATCAAAGTAGTAACTTTGCATTATCGAAAAAATTCTGGATAAATCTTTCGCTGGAATTTTACTTTTGTTGTGTGCAATTTTAAATGAACCATTCGATAAAACCCAAATTTTTGTGTCATTTTCAGATGGATTTCCTTTTGTTATGTGAAAATGAATTGGTTCATTATTTTCATTTGACCAAAAATATATTTTGTATCCTAAAGTTCTAATGTAAATTGGCATTAGGCTGTTTCCATTGCATCAAAATTTCTAAGAGTTGTAATTGCAGGATAAATTTGTTTTAGATAATTTTGAAAATATTGATTTCTTTCTTCATCAAAATTGCTGTGGATAATTTCTCCACTATTATTGAGAAGTATTGATTGTGCAGTATTTTCTTCTTCAAAACATACGTCATTGTCGGTATATGAAATGTAAATTCCATCTTTTGAACAAAATTCTTTTCTCATAACAAAGCCTCTGATGAAAAATATACTACATATTTGAAATTTTGTCTTTTTTTTTATTCATACAAAGATTTAAAATCCTACACTTCTATAAGGCGCTTTTTACTTCTAGGTTGCTGCATTTCGACAAGCTCGATAACCGTCTGCAAAAGCAACAATAGCAATTTTTTTCTGACAAAGTTTTGCAATCTTTTTTGTAGCCTGCGAAATACTCTTCATTTAATTGAAAAAAAATCCTGCCCGTATTATCATTGGTTATGAATGTTTTTGATGAGTTCACTTGGGAAAAAGTTCTTTCCCTTTATCCAAAAAAAGAATACAAAATAGAAGAATATTTCAAAATCCTTTCCCCGGAACAACCAGAATTTTTGCAAAAATATATGAATTTGGGCATTTTTCGGCGTTTGAAAGGAATAGGTCTTTTATGCGGAACGGATTGGACCAACCTTTATAAAAACAATTTCTTTTATTCAAGGGCGGACCACAGTTTGGGTGTTGCCCTGATAATCTGGAATTTCACAAAAGACAAGGTACAGACCTTGGCAGGCTTGTTCCATGATGTTGCCACGCCTGTTTTCAGTCATGTTTCGGATTTTAGGAGCGGGGACGCTTTGACCCAAAGTTCAACGGAGCAAAACACCGCACAGATTTTGCAAAGCGACTTTGGACTGAAAGAACTTTTGAAGCAAGACGGAATAGGCATGGAAGAAATAATTGACTACCACAAATATCCCGTTGCGGACAATGAGATTCCTTGTTTGAGTGCAGACCGCTTGGAATATATGTTTCCTTCTGGAATGGTTTTGGAAGGAAGCTGGAGGATGGAGGAAATAAAAAATGTCTACAACGATATTTCGGTTTTAAAAAATGAATTTGACATAGACGAGTTGGGCTTCAATACCCTGGAACAAGCACAGCTTTATTGCCACCGGTTCTGCATGACAGGTCATCTTTTGCAGCTGAACGAAAACAAAGTCACGTTGCAAATGTTGGCACAGATAATGACGGAAAGCGTGAGGCAAGGAATTTTGCAGGAAAAGGATTTTATGGAATGTTCCGAAAAGGAAATCATTTGCAAGCTGGATGACGTGTTGGGGCAAGGCGATGTGCGACTGGAAACACTGCAAAAAATGTACCGCACGTTCAGGAACATGGGTAAAGTTAAACACACGGAAAAGCCCTTGAAAAACCATTTTTGCGTGAGTTTGAAGGTAAAGCAACGCTACATAAACCCTCTTGTAAAAACACCTTGCGGTACCAAACGGATTTACGATGTTTCACCAAAAGCGAAAAAAATAATAGACGACTTTAAGTTGTACGAGGACACGCCTTTTGGTTGCGTTGAGTATTTATGAAGTTCTTTGAAAATGTTGTCGGTATTGTTTTTTTTAGTTGCAATCTTTTTGCAAGTTGATTGTGGTGGTCACTCTTGTGTTTCCCTTGGCGCTTGAGTCCATTTGACTTGAACGCCTGCCCGAAAATCCTATATACTAGGCACATAGGAGTTAGCTATGAGACAATATTATATCGCTGGAAACTGGAAGATGAACAAGGTAAAGGGTGAGGCCGTAGAACTTGCCAAAGGGCTTGTTGGCGCACTCAAAGACGGAAAGAACAAATACATGATAGCTCCGTCTTTTACAAACCTTGACGCTGTCGCACAAATTGTAAAGGGAACAAATATTCTGTTGGGAGCCCAGAATATGTCAACGGAACTTTCTGGTGCCCATACGGGTGAAGTTTCCGTTGCAATGTTGAAGGACTTGGGTGTTCAGGTTGTAATACTTGGACATTCCGAACGTCGCCACATCTATAAAGAAGACGATGCGATGATAAACAAAAAGGTAAAACTTGCTTTGGAGCAAGGTTTGGATGTCGTCCTTTGCATTGGAGAACTTTTGGAAGAACGAGAAGCTGGAAAGGCAGAAGCCGTCTGTGAGGAACAGACTCGAAAAGGTCTTGACGGCGTAACTGCGGCACAAATGAAGAACGTGACAATAGCCTATGAGCCTGTTTGGGCTATTGGAACAGGCAAGACGGCCACTCCAGAAGACGCTCAGGCAATCCACAAGTTTACTAGAGGTGTTCTTGCAGATATGTTTGGCCAAGATGTTGCGTCTTCCACAATCATCCAGTACGGCGGTTCAATGAACGCAGGGAATGCCGCCGCTCTTCTTGCCCAGCCGGATGTTGACGGCGGGCTTATTGGCGGTGCTTCTCTTAAAGTTGAAACTTTTGAGCCTATTTGCAAAACATATTAAGTTTTATTAATTTACTGTTAGTTTTCTGTTAAAAGGGATGCAGCTTGGGTTGTGTCCCTTTTTGCGGGTTGAACAAAAACAACCTTTAATGTACAATTTGTTACTGAATTTTATTGTTTTTATGGAGAAAACTTGAATGGGTGTTATTGGCATTATTCTTCTTGTTGCATTCGTTATCATTTGTATATTGTTGATTTGTCTTGTCCTTGTTCAGAATGAAGAAGGCAGCGGGCTTGGAGGTCTTTTTGGTGGAGGGGCTTCCACTGCCTTTGGTTCTCGTTCTGGGAATGTTTTGACAAGGACTACATATATTCTTGTTACGTTGTTTTTTCTTTCATCATTTGGTTTGGCGTTTTTGAACAGGACTCCTACAGTGGAGCTTGCCCCGGAATCATCTGATGCGGTTGAATCAACCGATGGTTTTTGGCTTGAGGATGCTTCCTCCTCTGAAGGAACAACGGAAGAATAATTTTTTTCTGTTGTTGTATTGCAGGAGTGGATTATGATTCTTGGTCAGGTTTTTAATCCAAAAGCTATAAACATTAACTTGGAAAGCGACGAAAAGGACGAAGTTCTTGAAGAGATTGTGGAAGGTTTTATTTCTGCCGTACCCGGTGTGGTTCGTGGAAATGTGCTTTCTGCTCTTGTGGAGCGTGAAAAGAAGTTGAGTACAGGGATTGGCAACGGTGTTGCGGTTCCGCATGGAGTTTGCAAAGGCTTTTCCGGTGTAAAGGGTTTTATTGGGGTCTCGCAAAAAGGTATAGACTTTGATTCTTTGGACAATGCGCCGGTTCACGTTGTCTTTATGATGATTTCCGGTGCTGATGATTGCGAGTATCATTTGCAGGTAATCAGGCGACTGGCGGAAGTCCTAAAGGAACCTGCTTTTGTAAAAACAATTCTTTCAAAGACAACTCCGCAGGACGTGTTTGATACCTTGGTGCGTTTTGAAGAAGCTGTGACCGCCACAGTGTAAAGCCTTTTTAGGGCTTGCCGTCTTGGGAGGAGATTGCAATGACAGAAACAGATGTAATTGGACATTTGCTTGACGTTGAACAGCAGGCTGCTGAAATGTTGCTTGATGCCCAAGTAGAAGCTGATCATCGTGTGGAACAGGCTCGTTCTGCCGCCGATGCTGATTATAAAATTCAATATGAAAAACTTGTAAGCGATTTAGAAAAAAAATATGAAACCAAATTAAAGGCAGTGGAAGACGAACATTCTGTTGTTATGAAGGAATACAAGGCTTCTATTGATAACATGAAAACCGACAAGGTTTCTTTTAACGCCCTTATGGACAAACTTCTGTTCGCAGAATAACACAATTTCAGGGTATTTGATATGGACAAGTCTGCGGCGGATGCTTTTGTTTATGCCAAGGCAAGTGGTATGCTTGCGAAATCTTTTATAGGGCCTAGGGCTTCACGACTTTTTTCTGCTACATCGTTGCAGGAGTTGTGGGCATTGGTCTTTCAGAATGAAATTCCTGCCATGCCGGAAGTTCTTCTTGCCAAGAAAATTGAACAAGAAGCAGAAGCAAGGTTTATTTCTGACTATATATCGTTGTTGCAAAATTATTCCCGTCCGGCTAAAGTTTTGACAGAAGTCCTTCATTTTTATGATTACGACAATTTGAAAGATATAGCCGCTTCTCTTTGTTTGGCAAAAATTTCTGGTGAAAGCGCCAAACTTCCGTTGTTGGCGGATATAGGTCAATATTCTATGCTAAACTACAAGGCTTGGCCCGATGTCGCCGGGATAACAGCCGGTTCGCCTTTGGCATGGTATGACAAAGTTCCTGAATTTAATGAACAGCAAGAACTTGATTCCCGTTTGGACTTGCAGTACGTGCGTGCGTTGTGGGAAAGCGTTATGAAAGTTCCTTCTTCAATAAGAGGTGTTGTTTCTTCTTTGATTCAGGAAGAAATGATATTGAACAATATCATATGGGCCATCAGGTTGCGTGTTTATTATGGAATGACAAAAGAACAAGTCATACCAGAGCTTATGACATTGAAGGATTGTAAAACCTTTCGGCAGATAAAAGACGATCCTCTGGCTTTTCCTGCTGTAAGGACTTTGGACTGGGACGTAGGTTCTTATGCGGATTGGGCTGGCTGGAAGTATTCTTCTTTATTGAATCCAAACGAAGAGGGTGTTGTTTGGCAAATTGACCCAAGATGGGTGCAACAAAAAGCGAAGACTATGTTCAATAAAAAAGCTCTTGGACAATTTCATCGTCATCCATTTTCAGTGAATGTTTTGGTAACATGGTTTAAAATAAAACAATTTGAGCTTGACTGCATTCGCACGGCTGCGGAAGGTCTAAGGCTGAATGTGGAGCAGGGAAAAGTTCAAGAATTTGCCGGTGTTGTCGCAGCGCAGGCATAAGTGGGGTTGTATGGCACGAACTACAGAAATGAGGCTTATTGAATTGATAATCCTAAAGGAGGATATTTGCCGAGTAATTGAGTTTTTAGGCAAAAAAGGTAATTTTGAATTCCA
>JAZSMM010000016.1:0-3086 GCA_045535895.1 Treponema sp. | reverse complement strand
AGGAATTCCTTTTGACGACGAAAAAAACTTGGGACATCATAGTTCTTGATCCTCCTACGTTTTCCAATTCAAAGAAAACAAAAGACTTGCTGGATATAAATCGAGATTGGCTTTGGCTTGTGGAAAACTGCCTAAATTTGTTGAACAAAGGTGGTGTTCTTTATTTTTCCACCAACAGCCGCAAACTTAATTTTGACATGGAAAAATTTTCTGATAAAATTTATAAAGGGTGCAATGTCAAAATAATGGATATATCGGCCAGAACTATTCCAGAGGATTTTAGGAACGAAAGAATCCATCGGTGTTGGAAATTTTTTTTGGAGGCTAAATGAATGGCTATATCAATTGATTCCGTTGTCAGGCTGTCCAGTGATGTGCAAGTGATAACTGGAGTCACAAATATCGGTATAATCACGGATTTCGGGGACGAGGAAAATGCTTGCGAAAAAAAACAGCCGGACGTTTATCTTGTGGACAGTGCAGGCGACTCGGATGCGGGAAAAAAAATCTATCGTGTTTTGGAGCAACTTTTCCCAAGCGGGTTTACGTTGAAAGCCATAATTTGCACCCATTCAAATGCGGATCACATCGGTGGAAATAATTGGCTGCAACAAAAGACAGGTTGTGGAATTTGGACTTCACTAAAAGAGCGAGGTTCTGTTGAATTCCCCTTCCTTGAACCGGCTCTGGTTTGGGGTGGTTATCCTTTCCCTGAGATATCTGGTAAACTTTTTGTCGCCAAGGAATCCACGGTGACAAGAATTGTTGCATATGACGAAATTGTAACATTGGACAATGGCTCAAAAATAAAATTCATAGCCCTTCCTGGACATTATTTCGGCATGGTTGGTGTTCTTCATGTATCAAAGAATGATGAGAATGTGTTTTTTCTTGGAGACAGCATTTTTGGCAGACATGTTATAAAAAAATATTGGATACCGTTTTTGTTTGATGTAGAGATGTTCAAAACAACTTTGGAAAAAATAAAAGACATTCCAGCTTGTTCTTATGTTCCAAGCCATGGCGAGATTCAAGGTGAAATAGAATCCCTTGTTGAACTTAATTTGCTTGCGATACTTGAAACTGAAGCAAGTATTTTGGCCGCTTTGTCTGTAGAACGTTCCGCAGAGGATTTGCTTAAATATATTTCCGATTTGAATGGGATAAAGTTGGCGGACGGCCAGTTTGTTCTTATAGGAAGCACTTTGCGTTCTTATTTGTCGTATTTGCAGAAACAGGGCAGGGTGGTTCATTTTATCCGCGACAACCGCATGCTGTGGGTTTGCGTTTGATTCAGTGTGCTGACATAGATTGTTGACACGGTTTGAATTATCAGTTAAATTATAAAGGCAAGGACGATTAGCTCAGTTGGGAGAGCGTCTGGGTCACAACCAGAATGTCAGCGGTTCGAGCCCGTTATCGTCCAAAATTAATTTTTCCCTAGTATCTTTTTGAAAAAAGTCTTGATGATGTTCCAAATCCTCCTGAAAAAACCGGGGTTTCGTAATTTTTCCAGTTGTTGGTAACCTTCCAAAAGTTCCATGTCGTTGAAGTCGCTGCGCTGGGTGTTTTCCTCAAGTTCCATCTCAAGCATAACTACAGGGTTTGTGATGTTGACAATGTTTGCATTTATTTTATCCCAGCCAAGTCTTTTTGCGGATTCAAGCCGCCTTTGTCCTGCCACAAGTTCATAGTTTTGGCTTATGGTTATTGGATTAAGTTGTCCGTAACGTTTAAGGCTGTCCATCAAAGACTCCAAGTCCCCTAAATCTTTTCTGATCCTTTTGTTCACTTTTATTTTTTCAATTTCTACCAGCATATTGTCTCCTGTCTAAACTAGTCAAGCAGATAGTTGTGGGTTGGTATGGACTCTTCTTCTTCCATATTTTCCTGCAAAGGATTGTCTTCTTCCGAAAAGTCCACAAGGTTCATGTCTTGGTTTTCTTCGCCTGCAAGGTCCTCTGGCATGACTTCATCTATTTCGTCCAAAAAGGACAAATCCAACTCCAACGGGGAATCGTCCAAGGACACATTGTATTTTGTTCCGGAAAGTATTTTTTCCTTGTCCAAGCGTTCCAGTATGATTTGTTTTGTCGACTGTCTGTTTATATGCAACTGACAAATCGAAGTCGGCTGGGTTCCTTCAAGGAAAAATTGTGTTGTCCTGCTTGAACCACAAGCCTCCGTCAGTATCTGGCCGGAAACAGAGCATACTTCTGCTTTTACAAGTCCTGTTTGCGGCTGCGTAAAACCTTTGTATGGGTAGCCTTCATTCGCTACACGCATATACTCGCCCCAAGCGACACCGGAAAGGGTGGACCCTGTAAGTTCTGTTCCCAAAGATTGCCCCGGTATGTCAAAACCGAACCAGACCGCGGTGGTGATATAGGGCGTATACCCAACAGCCCATGCATCCGCCCAGTTTTGGGTTGTTCCTGTCTTTCCGGCGGCTGGCAGTGTGTAGGATTTCCCGTTTTTGTCGGTATACTTGAACCTTGAACCGTATCCTGCACCCCGCCGTAAAGTTCCCGTGGCAACGGTTTTTTGCAATATGTCGGTCATAATGAACGCATTTTGTGGTGAAATCACTTGAATGTCTTCGCCTTTTTGTTGCTGCTTTAAACGCAGGTCCCTTTCAGGGTTCAGAATGATGTCTCCGTTCCTGTCTTCGACTGTACGGATTGCAATTGGTTCGACCTCCTTGCCTTGGTTGGCAAAAATTGCAAATGCCCTTGCCATCTCAATCGGACGGACAGAACATACTCCCAGACCTAAAGGATAAACACGTGCGAATCCTCTTTCCTCTATTTCGTTTTCTGGGATTCCAAGCAAAGCCACAGCTCTGTCAATGGCGGCGTCGAAACCTATTGCATCCAAAATCTTTACGGAAACCACGTTCATGGATGTGGAAAGGGCATACCAAAGTTGTACATTGCCTTCCCATGTTCCACGGAAATTCTGCGGAATATAAGGCTTTCCGTCAGAAGTGTAGAATACGGTAGGTGTGTCTGAAAGGATTGATGCTGGCGTGAACAACCCCGAATCCAAGGCCGCCGAATAATACAGCGGTTTGAAAGAACTTCCTG
>JAZSMM010000248.1:0-13669 GCA_045535895.1 Treponema sp. | reverse complement strand
TCTATTTTTTCAAGAGAAATTGTATGCTCGTTTTTTGTATAAACAAGAGCCTTTTTAACAGGCTTGCCTTTCACGTCGGTCTCATATCTAAACAACACAGTTTTAATATAATAATCCCATTATATTGCACTAGTCAATATACCGACTTGTACACGGACATTCTTTAATGCTAAACTAAAGCATGCGAATTACGGGCGGAGAACTTAAAGGCAGGATAATAAAATGTCCGAATGGCATTATACGTCCTGCAATGGACAGGATGAGGGAGGCAGTTTTTGCAATCCTTGGCGATTTAGAAGGAAAATCCTTCTTGGACTTGTTTTCCGGTTCTGGAACAATTGCCATAGAAGCAGTTTCTCGTGGGGCAAGTTATGTGGAACTTGTAGAAAAAGACAAAATAAAATCAGGCACTATATTGTCAAACGTTGCAATAACAGAACAAGAAATGAACAACAAAATAAAATGCCATTTTATGCCTGTTGAACTTTTCCTTGAACGCTGCAAAAAACAATTCGACCTTATTTTTTTGGATCCGCCCTTCCCCTACAAGTTCCATCAAAAATTAATAGAAACTGTCGCCAGGCGGAACATTTTGACAGAAAGTGGCATGCTTATGATACACAGACCGCAGGAAAAACCCATGCCCGACTTTATTCCTCCGCTTGAATTATGCGACAGAAGAACCTACGGAAGATCCATTGTAGACTTTTATAAAACGCAAGCCGCCAATCAAAAGCCAAATCTGTAGTCAATCACGATAAAAATGATTGACAATTAAAATAAATCTGTTAAAATGGATACAATGTAAAGGTTATTTGATGGATAGGAATTTAAAAATTGCATTCGATAAAATCAATGCCCAGAATGCAGGGTTCATAAAGACAAATGAAAAACCAACGCAAGGACTTACGTCGGAGCAAAAAGTAATTCTTAATCGCAAGGGCAATGTTTTCTTCAACGAAGGCAATGTAGAACAAGCCCGCCGTATTTTTTTGGCGACCGGATACTCGGATGGGCTTTCAAGGGTTGCAGATTCCTATATGAAAAAAAACAGGGAACTAGATGCCCTTAAACTTTATCTGCTTGCGCATAACAAAAGAAAATCGGAACCTTTGATAAAAAAACTCGCTGGTCTGATTTCAATAATAATAGAAAAGGAATAAAAAACATGGAAGATTTTTACAATCAACAAGCGATGAGTCACTTTGACCCTCAAGAACCGTTCATGCCCGCCATTGCAGTCGCAGAACAGTTGGAACTCGACAAAAAAGCGGCGGAAATTGCGGAACTTTCAAAAAAAGGCTATCACCTCCTCAAAGAAAACAAAATAACAGAAGCTAACGAGGCCTTTAACGAAATTCTAGCTTTGGAGGAAAACAACAACTATGCCTTGGTCGGGCTTGGGGATTCTGAAAGAAAACAAAACCATTTTAGAGAAGCAATTGAGTATTATTCCCGTTGTTTGACATACCATTTCGGCAACAACTACGCACTTTTTGGGCTGGCGGATTGTTACAAGGCGTTGAACCAATACCACAAGGCCATTGACATTTGGGAAAAATACCTAATCCATGACGACAGAAACATCACCGTCCTTACCCGTGTCGCAGACGCATACCGTAAAATCCGTGACTTCAAGAAATCCAAACAGCTTTACCTTAAAGTCCTTGACATGGAAGAAAACAATGCCTACGCCCTGATTGGTCTTGGACACCTTCATTATGATTTTAAGGAATACCGCGACGCGCTTTACTATTGGACAAGAATGTTTGAACTCAACGAAAACAATGTTGACATCCGAGTTTTGACATCGATAGGCAATTGTTACAGAAAACTGAAAGCGTATGACCAAGGCGTGTATTATTTTGAAAGAGCGTTGCAATCTGAACCAGAAAATTTCTACGCTCTGTTTGGACTGGCGGATTGCTACCGCGGCATGAACCAACAGCACAAATCAGTGGAATACTGGAACAAAATTCTGGAAAAAGATCCGAACAACAAAGTCATTTTAACCCGCGCAGGCGATGCATACAGAAACACAGGCGATTATGACAGGGCCGTTGAGTACTACAACAAAGCCCTTGACATTGAATTCGACATTTACGCAGTCCTTGGACTAGCGCTTATCAGCAAAGGCGAAGGGAAATACGACGAGGCAATCGCAAGTCTGTCACGGCTTATCCAGTCAGACCCTAAAAATTATCGATTTTACATTGACCTGGCAGACTGTTATATGAAAATCAATCAAAAAACGGCGGCCGTGGAGACCCTTGAAAGTTTCCAGAAGTTGGGAATCCGTAGTCAAGCCGTGAACGAGATGCTTGAAAAAATCCATACAAACACATATTAAATGGCGGATTTGGACAAACAAGCAATTACAGGTATGTTGCCCCAAGAAATATGTGAATTTCTTGGGGAAGTTCCCGCATTCAGAGGCATTCAAATTTTCAAATGGGTTGCATCCGGAGCAGATTCTTTTGATAAAATGCACAACCTTTCAAAAAAAATGAGGGAACAATTGAAAGGCATTTTTACGTTGAAAAGTCTTTCAATATCACAAGAACTCCACGACCCGGATGGAACAATAAAACTACAACTTTCGCTTAAAGACAAAAAGAATATTGAAGCCGTCCTTCTTACAGACAGTTCAGGACGAAAGACAGCCTGCGTTTCATGCCAGGCCGGATGTGCCATGGGATGTGCGTTCTGCCAGACAGGCAAATTGGGGTTTGGACGCAACCTCGAAAGTGCCGAAATTGTTGAACAATTCTTTCTGCTTGAAAAAATCGCAGGGAAACTTGACAACATCGTCTTCATGGGCATGGGGGAACCCATGATGAACCTGGACGCAATAAGGAAAACTGTACTTGTCCTAACACATCCTGAAGGCAGAGCCCTTTCCAGCAGACGTATCACTATCTCAACTTCAGGCATAATCAAAGGAATATACGACCTTGCCGACAACGGACCGCACATCAGACTTGCTGTGTCCCTTACCACAGCAGATGTGCAACTTAGGGAACAGCTCATGCCCATAACAAAAACAAATCCTCTGCATTTGCTAAAAGAGGCCATCCTGTATTACACAGAAAAAACAGGAAAGCGTTGCACTTTGGAAGCCGCCCTTCTTGCAGGAAAAAACACAGGAAAGGAAAGCGCAAGGCACATGGTAGATTTTGCAAAAGGGCTAGATGTGCATATAAACTTGATTCCATGGAATCCAGTTGACAACCTGCCCTTTTTTACTCCTGCAAGTAAAGAATGTACCGATTTTGCAAATATCCTTGAGCAATCAGGACTCAACGTGACGTTAAGAACCCGTAGAGGACAAAAAATTGGTGGCGCTTGCGGGCAATTGGGCAAAATAACACTTGAATAAAAATAAAACCCAATATATAATGTTTAGTAATAAATATATTTTATTTTAGGGAGTGTACGCCAAATGCAAAAAAAGATATATGTAGCTGGAATGTTTGACGAGCAGAGCGAGCAAGCTGTGCAAAAAGCAGTTTCTGCAGTTGCAGGCGTGACTTCTTGTACTGCAAATGCAATGAAATCCCAAGTTTTAGTCGATTTTGACGAGGGAACGGCAGGGATTGAAGATGCCATTAATGGTGCGATATCCGGTTGCGGCGTGGATGTTCTGGGCTGATAACCCTTTTGCTATCCGCTTATTCATAAAAAGTTTGTTTTCGGTTTGAGTTCTATTTTCCAACTATTGATGCTTGTTTATAAATAACGAATTATTTTATAAGGAGCGAATCCATGAAAATAAGAAACAAACTTACTTTTTTCACCCTGCTTGTCGTGGCAGTGCCGTTCGTTTTGGGAATGGTTGTAGTTAGGAACGTTGCAAAAAATGGCATTCAGTCTATATCCCTCGCCCCGTTGGAAGACACCGCAAAATCCATATCGGATAGTTTCTCGTCTTTTTTCATAAAGAAACTGCAATACACCCAGTCATTGGCTTCCATGCAGGCCGCAAAGCAAATGGACTGGCCGCAGGTAAAAAAAGTAATTGACGAAATCAACCTGCATTCTTACGAGGAATTCATTTTAACGCAGCTTGACGGAACTTATTGGAAAAGCACTGTTCCCGGAAATCCGGCATACAACTATCTTGTTTCAAAAGATGACAAAGATCCTAACGCCCAGTTGAACAAATTGACAGCACGAGACTATTACCGATATTTAATTGTGGAAAACACATCGGGAGAACACAGGCGGATTGTCACGGACCCTGTTTTCTCCATGGCATCTGGACAATCGCAAATCATCTGCGGGTCTGCAATCATAGATGACAACAACAAAGTTTGTGGTCTAATAGCGGCAACTGTTGTGCTTTCGGAAATAGAAAAAATGTACAAGGCTTCCATAACGAACTTTGAAGAACATTTTGGAAAAGAAGCAATAGTTGTAGTGATAAGCAGTTCTGACGATATAATTATGAATTATCAATATGACGAAGCTGCTGAAACATATACAAACAAAGGAAATTCGGTTCCTTTGACAAACGACTTCAACAATGCAAGATTGGAATACAATACAACCTCAACAGCACCCATCGCTTTCCTCAACAACGGTGAAGAGTATTATATGTCCGGACTTCAAATCCCCAGTTCAGATTACACTGTTTTTGTCGCCGCACCTGAAAAAGCAATCTTCAACGTCATCACGGTTATAACAAGTTCAATGATTGCAATAATAATTTGCACTCTGCTTCTTGTGAGTGTCTGCATTTTTTTCATGGCAAGAGGAATAACAAAACCGCTCAGCAATCTGGCTCTTATGCTAAAAAAACTTGCCGCAGGTGGCGGGGATTTGACATTCCACCTGGATGTCATAGGTAATGACGAAATAGCTGAAGTTTCAACCCATGTGAATCAATTCCTTGAAACGCAACATGGGATGATTTCCTCCATAAAAAATCAAAGCGAGAAGATAGCAGAAGTTTCAAAGGATTTGTCAACCAACACGGAAATCATGGAACAAAACATTCAGTCAATAGAATCGAATATGGACGATTTAAACCACCAAACAGTGGAACAAGGCGCGTCAGTTTCTGCCACCTCTGCAACGCTGAAAAACATAACCCAAAACATAGACGACTTGTCACAGATGGTGGAAACACAGTCTTCAGCTGTGTCGGAATCCTCTGCGGCAATCCAACAGATGGTAGCCAACATAGAGTCAATAAGTACAAACCTTGACAGGGCGGACAAAAGTTTCGGAGAACTGAAGACTTCATCCGACAGTGGAAGGTCAAGTATTGAAAATGTCCAGGACTTGGTTTCCGAAGTTTCAGTGCAGTCCGCCCATCTTCTTGAAACCAACGAGGTCATAAACGCAATAGCAAGCCAAACCAATCTTCTTGCTATGAACGCAGCTATAGAGGCAGCTCATGCAGGAGATGCGGGCAAAGGTTTTTCCGTTGTAGCAGATGAGATAAGGAAATTGGCAGAAGATTCTGCGGCACAGTCCAAGGCAATAGAAACAGATTTGAAGAACATCGTGCAAAAGATTTCGCAAATTGTGGACGCATCCGCTACGGCTGAAACAGCATTTGGCTCCGTCGCAAAGAAAATAAATGAAGCAACAGGTCTTACTGCTGAAATAGCAATGTCTATGAAAGAACAAAACGAAGGAAGCCACAAGATTCTTGACTCCCTTGCAAACATGCAGGCGGCAACAACACAAATAAAAGAAAATTCAAAAATGATGACCAACGGAGCCGCAGCCATCTCAAGTGAAATGGAACATTTGTCCGACATTTCCGCAAAAGTACAGCAAAAGTCCCATGACATAGGAGCTGCAACAAAGTCCATAAATTCCGCAGTAGACGACATTGTGCTTGTGTCCCAAAACAACTTGAAAGCATCCGATGCATTAAAAGAAATGACAAGCCGATTCAAGTTATAAACAGAACATACACCCCAAGACAAAAAAAGAACCGATTCCAACGAACCGGTTCTTTTTTTTTACAACAAAAGTCTACTACTCTGTCTTGACTTCTTCGCAGATGTTAAGTTCTGTTTCCTTGTCGAAGAATTTCGTTTTTTCCATGTTTGGAACAAAATTGACAGTATCACCAATTCGGAACACATTCTCAGGTGACGTACGAGCAATAAGCTGCTGTGTCTTGGTTGCAAGATACAAATGAGTGTCTGCTCCCAAAGGTTCTATAATAGAAACCTTCATCTGCATATTGTTCGTAGAAGCAGGGGATTTGACATATTCCATATCCTCAGGACGAACACCAAAGAATACTTCCTTGCCAATATAGTTCTTGAGTGATTCAACCTGCTCTTTTGTAGGCTCAATTTCAAAGGAACCTTCATCTGCAAGGATTTTTCCACCCTTCTCTATGATTTTAACAGAAACAAAGTTCATTGGCGGTGAACCGATGAACCCTGCGACAAATTTATTGATTGGATGGTTGTACAGATACAACGGAGAACCAATCTGCTGGACTTTTCCGTCTTTCATAACAACAATCTTGTCACCCATTGTCAAGGCTTCTACCTGATCGTGCGTGACATAAATCATTGTAGCCTTCAAACGGTGATGCAAGTCTGAAATTTCGGCACGCATTTGTACACGAAGTTTTGCATCCAAGTTTGACAAAGGTTCGTCAAAAAGGAATACTTTTGGGTTACGAACGATAGCACGACCTACAGCAACACGCTGGCGTTGTCCACCAGACAAAGCCTTTGGCTTTCTGTCCAACAGTTTTTCAATGTCAAGGATACGTGCTGCTTCGTTTACACGTCGTTCAATTTCCGCTTTATCTGTCTTTCGGATTTTAAGACCAAAAGCCATATTGTCATAAACTGACATATGGGGTTACAAAGCATAGTTCTGGAAAACCATCGCAATGTTGCGGTCTTTTGGCGGAACATCATTCATAAGTTCACCATCAATGTAGAGCTCACCTTCTGTGATGTCCTCAAGACCTGCGACCATTCTCAATGTCGTGGATTTTCCACAACCAGAAGGACCAACGAAGACGACAAATTCCTGGTCGTCAATTGTGATGTTAGCATTGTCAACAGCACGAACATTACCGTCGTATACTTTGCCGACACCTTTGATTTCTACTTTAGCCATAACGGCCTCCTTAGAATTATTTTATGCTTTCAGTTTACTTCATAATCTGCAAACTGTCAAATAGAAATTTCTCAACTACCCTCAACTTCCGGTTTTTTCATACGGTTTTCCAGAGGCAAGGGGGGCATAATTTTTGCCACTGAACACAACCAAAGCAAGAAGTGTGATTACATACGGCAAAAGGCTGAAAAACTCCGACGGCAGAAGATTCCTTAAAAAAGGTATGTTCACCACATATATGGAAAATGCGACAGCTGAACCAAACAACAAAGAAGATCCTGTTATTCCTGCCGGACGCCACCTGCCAAAGGAAACAGCAGCCAAAGCAATAAAACCCGCTCCGTTTATTGTGTTCTGTGTATATTGGATGGTCTGGGTAAACACAAGACATCCACCAGCAAGTCCGGCAAGAAAACCAGAGGCAAGAACCGCGATATAACGGATTTTTTTCACATCGATTCCAACGGAAGCCGCTGCACTGGGGTTTTCACCACAAGCACGCAACCTAAGTCCAAAAGGAATCTTGTACATGACAAACCATGCCAATGCAACCACAACAACGGCTATCAATGCTGTAGGGTATATCCCAAACATGAACGGCATCATTCCGTTTTGAAACGGTTTGGTTCTGTCCATGGAAAATAAAATCTGTGCGAAAAATATTGTTATGCCGTTTGCTAAAAGGTTAATTCCAGTCCCAGAAACGGTCTGGTCGGCATTCAAGGAGATGGCGGCAAAGGCATGAATCAACGACATTATCATACCGCATAGCGAACCTATAAGCAATGCAACCCAAATGGAGCCAGAAACAGAACCTTCCATGATGACATGGGCGGCAGCGGCGGCAAAAGCCCCTATGCTCATAAGACCTTCCAAAGCGATGTTCACAACTCCAGAACGTTCGCAAATCATTCCTCCGACAGCGGTAATCAATATAGGGGAAACAATCATCAAAACAGAAGGGATCATTCCAAACAAATTATTCATTGTCTACCTCCTGATTTGTGGCAGATATTTCTTTTTCCATCGCCTTTTTTTGCTGCCATTGCAGATAAAGTTTAAGAGCACTTCTAAGCGCAATAAAAATTACTATAAGACCTTGAATTATAAAAGTTATTTCCTTTGGAATTTGCCTTGATTGCATTAAAGGTTGCGCGGCGGAAAGCAAACCAAAAAGAAGTCCTGCCAGCAATGTTCCTGTGGCGGTGTTGTTTCCTACAAGAGCAACCGCAATTCCAGTGAACCCGTAATTATCCATGCCAGAAATAACACGCCCGTAACGGAAAGAGCCCAAGGCAACAATGCCACCACCGAGTCCTGCAAAAGCCCCTGCAACAGCCATGGAAACAACCACGCTTGCCACAACAGGAATTCCTGCGTATCTGGCCGAATCTTTGTTAAATCCCGTCGCCCTCAAACCGAACCCAAGGTTTGTCTTTTCCATCAAAAACCAATAAAGAACCACAGAAAATATGGCCATAAATATCCCCAAATTGAGTTGAGAACCGTTGGTCAACGAGGTAAGAAAATCTACTTTTATGCTTGCCGTTTCAGGGTAGTTCACTGTTTTGTATGTGTTTGTACCGGGTATGGCCATTATTATTATCCTGGACAAATAGAGTGCTATATAATTCAACATGATTGTGGCTACAACCTCGGACACTTCAAATTTAGCTTTCAAAAAACCTACAATTCCACCCCAGATTGCCCCAACAAGAATTGCCCCAAATATAGCGACAAGCCAATGCAAAACAGGCACTTGCGGTCCTAACAACGCCACAACCTGAGCGACAGTAAGTCCCATTATGTATTGTCCTTCCCCTCCGATATTGAACAAACCTGCCCTTGCTGCAAAAGCCATTGCAAGACCACAAAGTATATATGGGACAGAAAGATTTAGCCACTCGCCCACATAACGAATGTTCCATACTCCCCTGTCTATATTGTATCCTGTCATGGATTGGAGTATAGCCTTGTACATATTCAATGGATTGCGGCCAACCACAGCAACAAGAATTGTACCGCATAAAAAACCCAAAACAACGACAAGAACGGACATCAATCCGTCAGACTGTAAAAGCAGCCTGGAAAAACTTTTTTTACTCTTCATTTGGTTTACCTCCAGAATCCTTTTTTGAACCAGCCATCATCATACCAATCTCTCGCTCGGTAACTTCACCGGCATCAAACACACCGACTATGGAACCCTTTGAAATAGTAGCTATCCTGTCACACAAATTCATTATCTCGTCAAGTTCAAAAGAAACAAGAAGAACGGCACGCCCTTTATCCCTTTCTGCGACAATTCTCTTCCGTATATATTCAATTGCACCCACATCAAGACCGCGTGTAGGCTGAGCTACAACCAATACGTCAGGTGACAATTCAATTTCTCTAGCTATAATCAACTTCTGTTGATTTCCCCCCGACATACTTCCTGCCCTTGTTTTCGCCCTTTCACCAGCACGTATGTCGAATTCGTCTATAAGTTTGTCTGCAACAAGTCCCATTGATTGAACATCCAGAATACAACCATTTTTCGTGAATGGGAATCTATAGTAACTTTTAAGGACGGCGTTCTCAGCCACGGTAAATTCCGAAACAAGACCATGTTTGCGTCTGTCCTCTGGAACATGCCCAATACCTTTTTCAATCCTTTGGCGAATTGAAAATTTAGAAACATCCTGCCCATTAAGGAATATTCTCCCTTCCTCCAAAGGTGACATACCTGTTATTCCGTATATAAGTTCAGTCTGTCCGTTTCCATCAACTCCAGCTATACCCACAATCTCGCCAGAACGAACATCCAAAGACAAATCTTTTACTGCTATTTGACCACGATTGTTTTTTACAGATATGTTTTGGATTGACAAGACAGTATTACCGGGTTTTGCCGGTTCTTTGTCAATTTCAAATTTAACGGCACGCCCGACCATCATCTGTGCAAGTTGTTGTTCCGTCACATCGGCAACATTCACAGTGCCTACATTTTTTCCACGTCGCAATACTGTGCAACGGTCGGCCACCGCTTTTATTTCCTTTAGTTTGTGCGTGATAAGAATCACCGTTTTTCCCTCTGATTTAAGCAAACGTATAATATCCATCAGCTCGTCTATTTCCTGCGGGGTCAAAACTGCAGTGGGTTCGTCAAATATTATTATGTCGGCATTACGATACAGTGTCTTCAGAATTTCAACACGTTGTTGCATACCTACAGTTATGTCCTCAATCAAATCTTCAGGATTTACATTCAGACCGTACAAGGCCGAAAGTTCTTGTACACGTCTCTGGGCAGAAGCCATATCAACCAGACCGAATTTATTTTTGGGTTCCACACCTAAAACGATATTTTCAGCGACAGTGTAATTATGAATCAACTTAAAATGCTGATGAACCATACCGATACCCAAAGCAGTTGCATCATTCGGGTTTTTTATTCGGACAGGTTTTCCCCGTATCTTTATGATTCCAACATCAGGGTCGTAAGAACCAAACAGAATTGACATCAGCGTAGACTTCCCGGCTCCATTCTCTCCCAAAAGAGCCAAAACTTCATTTTCTTTAACTGTCAATGTCACATTGTCGTTTGCAACTACACCGGGAAAAGTTTTTGTAATCCCAAGCATTTCAATTGCATTATGTTCCATGGCATCATCCTCTAAGTGTGAATACAAAAAGAAGCTGCCTAAAAATCAGACAGCTTCTCACATGAATAGGAATAAATTAATTGTCCATCGCACCAAGACCCTTTGGAGCAAGCCCTGCTTCCAAAGTTTCTTTGTATGTACCTAGAACCTTTATTTTGCCAGTTATGATATCATCTTTAGCCGCATCAACAGCCTTTATAACATCAGCAGAAAGTTCCGGATTTGCCGTGGAATAACCAACTCCGTCAACAAACATGTCAAGGACTGTAACTCCTCCGTTGAAAGTGTTGGAATCAACGCTTTCAAGTGCCAGTTTCGTAGAGGTTTCAACTCTCTTGAGCATAGAAGTAAGAACCGCTGACTGAGTTCCAGAATAAATTCCATCCTCATATTGGTCAGAGTCAACTCCAATGGCCCAAACATTTTTCCCTTGAATACGATATTCTTTGGCCTGTGCAATCGTACCGTTTCCTGTTCCACCTGCGGCAGAATAAACGGCGTATACACCGGAATCAAACCAGTTCTTTGCCTGTGCTTTAGCAAGCTCTGGTTTTCCCCAGTCATTTGCATAAAAATCAACAATTTCTGCTTCTGGAAACACAGATTTTATACCCTGAATATATCCCATTTCGAATTTAGTGATTGTAGCTCCGGGAACGCCACCGATAAAACCGAATTTCGGAGACGCTATTCCATCCTGTTTGGCTTGCAGGGCGGCAACCATTCCCACCAAATAAGAACCTTGCTCTTCCTTGAATACGAACTGCATAACATTTGGCTGGTTTACATAATCCACGTCAACAATCATATATCGCTGATCGGGATAAAGAGGAGCAACTTCGTTAAGAGCGTCGGCAAATGTAAACCCTGTAGTCACAATAAGATCGTATCCTTCATCAGAAGCCTGCATCAATGTGGGGATATACATATCCTGGGTCTGGCATGTTACGACATCATATAAAACACCTCTGTTTTTCTGGTTCTCCCATGTGTCGCCATAGTATTTTAAGATTTTTTGGCATGCAGCAGCATTAAAGGACTTGTCATCAATACCAGTGGCATCAGTAATCAGCCTGACGGTAGGCCTGCCATCAGTAGAAACTGCGGAATCACTTGCACCGCCGGCAAATACAACGCTTGCGGTCAAAATTAAAACCGCAAGAACAAGCATAATTTTCTTCATATGCCCTCCAGAACATATTGTATTGAATGACTATGATTATATCTGATTAATGGAAAAAAACAAGGGGAAAATTTATTTTATTTTAAAACAAAAGGTAAAAAATTTGACGAAGGTTTATTTCGCTCGTCCTTTCTTTCGGTCGTTTTCCAGTTTGTCTTTCCAAACCTGACCTTTTTTCTTTAATTCTTCCGACTCTTCTCTTTCATTCAACATTATGCAAAATCTGCGCTGTGCGGATATAAATTGAAGGGCGTTTCGCATATCATCTATACGTTGGGTCGCTAGTTCGTACCTGTCCCTATATTGGTCGGCTGACTGAGCAATCAGTTTACGAACCATGCGGATATAATATACCGTGGTATCATAGTCCTGGGAGCTGGGGTCGTAATAATCTTTCGTGGCGGTCTTCAAGTCAATCATATTCTTTGCAACCACAGCAAACCTACCGTTAAGTTCCACAAAAGCCCATTTCCATTTTGTATTTTCCCCATAAGCGTCCATCAAAAGACGGATAGCCAAACCCAACTTACGGGTTATGAAATATCGCTTTTCAAGAGGTATGTTTGAAATTTGCTCAAGTTTTTCTTCGTAGTCGGAAAAAGGAGCATCAATGATATTTGTAACTATATCTTCCAAATAAATAACAGCTTTATACAATATTTTTCTTGCTTCGTTCAACGCATCCGTGTTCTTTGTCGAAAGCAATTCTACGGAAAGATTGTTTATCGTCATATAAACCGTGGCAAGATAAATCATGTCTTCCGCAAGCATCAGGCGTTTGTATGCAACACCAGAAGAATCTTTTGCGATAAGGTTGAGTATGTTTTTTTCCTTCTCCAACACTTTGGATATTTCCTGCTTATAAGGTTCGCTTTTTATCTTTAGCAACTCACGTGACTCTTCCGCAATCTTTGCCATTTCATTATCCTCCGAATTTATCAAGGAGCATGTGAGCATGTTCCAATGAAGCCGAACTGAGTTCATTCCCCGACAACATTCGTGCTATTTCCTCCACTCGTTCATGCGGGGAAAGAAGCCTAACATTTGTCACTGTGCTTTTTGCATCACTACTCTTTGATATCTTTATTTGATTATCGGCATAGGAAGCGATGCTCGCCACATGAGTAATACAGAAAATTTGACTTTTTCTGGAAAGTTGCTTCAGATGAGCCCCGACAGCCACAGAAATTTCACCTCCAATTCCAGTGTCTATTTCATCGAACACTAAAGTTTCCACCGGATCTGAATCCGCAAGAATGGTTTTCAAGGCGAGCATCACCCTTGACAATTCTCCTCCAGAAGCGATTTTTGCCAATGGCTTTGGAGGAGAACCTGTATTGGCACTTATAAGGAATTCAACATCGTCCATACCATAAGGACCACATTTTTGCATCACTCCATCATTCGTTTCTGGCTTTTCTTTTATTGAAACACAGAATTCCGCACCTTTCATTCCCAAAACAGACAAGACATTTTTCACCTCGCTTGCCATTCTATCCGCAGCCTTTCGTCGTCGTTCCGAAAGTTTTTTCGCAGCAGAATAAACTTCCCGTGAAATATTTTCCACAGATGCTTGCAACTCAAAAATGCTTTGTTCGCTATTGCCAAGTCCTTCAAGTTCTTTCTTGGCGTTCTCGCAATATTCCAAGACCTCTGACAAAGAAGACTGGACAGATGTTGCATATTTTTTTTTGAGCTTAAAAATCAGGGCCAGCCTGTCTTGAATTTGCTC
>JAZSMM010000181.1:0-4377 GCA_045535895.1 Treponema sp. | reverse complement strand
GTTTGATTCCATCTGACTTGAAAGCGCAACTGTTCTATAATCATCAGGAAATCATACGGTCGCTGTTTTGTAAGCAAAAGTTGTAAACCCCGCAAGTCCAAATATTCTTCTATGTCCCGGTTAAGTCCTTTTTCAATCTTGGAAAGACGAAATTCCTCGTTGACAGCAGATATCATCTGCAGCTCACGCATTGTAGAATATTTGTGGGCAGCTCGCAAAACTCTGTAAGTACGCCCCTGCATCGTATCAAAATCGGGAGTAGAACCCAAACAATATTCCGCAAATAGGGCAAAGAATTTGCAGTCTGAAATCAATGGCTTGTATTGTTCCAGCACCCACTCGTTAAGTTTTCGGTACTCGTCTGGATAATCATGCCGTATCATGCGCTGGACAGGAGACTTTATGTCGCAAAGGGCAATCTTGCGGAGCAAATCAAAAAAAGAGGCATGAATCATCCAGTCCCAATCAATCTGAAATCCCCTTTGCTCCTCAAATTTACCCAACATGTAAGCCAAAACCATTTTTTCAGCGGCCTTGTCCATTTCAATCAAGTCAAAGGGACGAACCAAATCGTTCCACCGTTCAATCGAAAAACCTTCAAAAATCTTGAGAACAAATTTTTTTGTGAGCATAAAATCCGCCTAGCGAACAATAGAGTTGAAAAGCTGCTGTGTAAGAAGCCCCCAGCCGTCGACAAGGACAAACAGCATTAGCTTGAACGGCATAGAAATTTGAACAGGGGGAAGCATAATCATTCCCATGGACATAAGAACGCTTGCAACAACCATGTCTATCACAATAAACGGAATGTACAATATCACGCCTATTTTGAAAGCAACCGTAAGTTCATTAAGTATATATGCCGGAACCAAAACATACGTTGGAACATCAGCAAGTGTGTTGGGACGTTCAAGACCGCCCATTGCCATAAACATTGTTATATACTCCGTGTTTTGTCCCATTTGGCGGTACATAAAAATACGCAACGGAGCTTCTGCCTCTTGAAAAGCTGTCTCTATGCCGATTTGACCGTCGGCAAGCGGTCTGAATGAATTTGTATAAATATCTTGGAAAGTAGGCCACATTATAAAAAGCGTCATGAAAAGGGCAATGCCGTTTAAAACCGTTGTGGGAGGAACTTGCTGCAAGGAAAGGGCTCTCTTGATAAAATCCAAAACAATGGAAAAACGCAAGAAACAAGTAACAAGAATAAGAATGCTAGGGGCGAGAGTAAGAATCGTAAGAAGCAAAAGAAGTTGCACAGAGAAAGCGACTTCTTCACCTGTTTCAGGCTGGCGTATATCCAAACTTATTGCGGGCATACGGGCATCTTCTATGTCAACGTCCATGTCCATGCGCCCAGAAGCAGAACCTTGTGGAAACGACTGCTGAGAAGCTGCTGGCAAACAACAAAAAACACCAATCAATGCAAAAACGACAATCTTTGGCAATGTACTGAACACAAAATGTTTTATTGTCATTGAGCATCCTCTGGGCTGGATTCTTCCTCGTCAAAAGAATCCAACCTTTCGCTCTGCCGTTGTAAAGTATGCAATGCGGATTCAGTTGATTCCGAAAAAGGATTTGAAGAAGACTTTGAAGTTTTTTTTGTTTTTGGATAGAAAAAATTCAATACAGAAGCAAAATTCTTTGGGTTTGTGGAAGAAGAAAATTTGTCCGCATTCAAATTCATTGCATCTATCAATTCCTTGTCATCCAATTGTCCTATCAAGTTCACGGCGTTATCCGTAACCCCGATTATGTATGCAACAGAATTAAGCGTAACAACATAAATAAATTTACCAGGGGAAAGTGTAATGGATGCTACAACTTTTAAGTAAGGATCTGAGGAATTTGAAATCTTTGTACTTTTCTTTATAAAAAAAACAACAAAATAAATACAAGCGACCACAACTACCAGAACCAAAACCATTCGCACAAAAAGCCATACGGAAGAAGGCTGGTCTTCTATTTCTGGGTTTTCGACAAGACTTGCAGGAGGGGTTATCAAAAGTTGGGATTCCTGTTCTTTCCCTGGATTTTCCATGGAACGAGTATCCTCTGTTGACTGAGGGAAACAAGGGAAAAGCACCAGAATACACAGAAACACGGCACACAAAAATTTTGTCGTACCGTGTAATCCGAGAAGCATTTGTCTGTAAACGTCAGCCCGTGACTCGTTCAATCGGTGAAAGGATTTCCGTGACACGCACACCGAAGTTTTCATCAATAACTACAACCTCACCTTTTGCTATGGGTTTATGATTTACAAGAATGTCTACAGGTTCACCTGCTAATTTGTCCAATTCTATAATTGTACCTTCGCCCATACCAAGAATTTCTTTTATTTGCTTTTTCGTTCTACCAAGTTCTACGGTCATTTCCATGTAAACATCCATGATTAGACCGATATTTCCTTGTTCCATGGTTCCCATTCCGGCCTGCAAACCGGGGAACTGCAAGGATTGAACGCTTGGAGCATTCATCCCCATAGGAGCAGCCGCAAAGCCACCACCCATTGGCATGCCCATATTCATTGGCATTTGTTGCTGAGGCATACCCATTGGCATTCCGCCCATCATCGGCTGCCCCATTCCCATGTTCATTTGGGCGGCTTGTTGTGGCATACCCATGGCCATACCACCCATGTTCATTCCTGCCGCAGCAGTTGGATTCGCCCCCATTGCGGCTTGTGCAGAACCACCGCCCATAGCCTTGCAAATTTGTTCGGCGGCGGAACCTGCAATTGCCTCCCATAATGTATAGGCGCCACCATCCAATGTTACAGGATAAGAAAAAAGAGCAAAAGTATTTTGAGGAAAACGAACAACAGCTTTTGGACCGTTGACAGGTACGCTTGGGTTGCATGCCAAGCCCGGGAATTTTCCGACCTTGGTCAATTCCGTTATTTCAGAACCAGTGTGTTGGGAAACAACTTCAGAAATGACGGATAAAGCCATGTCATCTAGCTCGGCATTTTCCTCTTTGTTAATCAACGAAGTCAATTTCTGCGCAAATTCCGGAGACAAGACATACAGATGGTCGCCAGAAAGACCGGCGGAAAAATCCGCCATCACAGCGACAACCATCTCCGGCAACTTTGCAAGAAACTGATCCCTGTTCACCGACTCAACCACAGGCGTACCAACGGAAACCTCCGCACCTGTCATAGTTCCAATATTCTGAGCCAATGAATCCTTTATATTGGCGGCAACAGTTCCCAACAACGCTGTGTCTATGCTGACAGCGGGAGTTGGTGCCGAGGACCCAGATGCGGAAAGACCGCCCATGTCCACACCAGCCAACAAAGCATCAATTTCATCTTGTGAAATAGCACCATCACTCATATGTTTCATCTCCTTCTACGGACATTTCATCAAAATCATCGTTTTCGCCCTGATCCAACTTGCTCAGAACTTGAACAGCCATCTTCTTTCCAATAACACCCGGCTGGCACAAGAATTTTTTCTTATTGCCCACGCTCAACGTAATCGGATCTGTTATACGTACATTAGATAATCGGACAATATCGCCAACTCTTAACGCCAAAACATCACGAATTGGTAAAGAATCCGAACCTACCTCTGCAACAACATCCATGTCCACATCCGACAGCTTCTCTTTTAAAACACCAAGATACTGGGTCGTGGAACTACGCCGCACAGATGAAAACCAAAACTGTGAAGACAATTTGGAAATGATAGGTTCAATCGTGATATAGGGAATACAAAAGTTCATCATTCCTTCTTCATCACCAATCTTTGTCTCCAAAGTGACAAGGACAACCATTTCAGAAGGTGCAACTATCTGTGCAAACTGCGGATTTGTTTCTATTTGACCCATGCGGGGACGCAAATCAATTACTTGAGTCCAAGCCTCCCGCATGTTGGCCAAAATACGTACGATAATGCCTTCCATGACAGACTGCTCTATGTCTGTTAGGTCGCGCTGAACTTTTGCACCCTGCCCTGTTCCACCAAAAAGACGGTCTATCATGGAAAAAGTAATCGCCGGATCAATTTCCAAAATGGCATTGCCTTTCAACGGATCCATGTTTATTACCGCCAAAGTCGTTGGCGTAGGTATGGAACGGATAAATTCTTCATAAGTAAGCTGGTCTACCGATGCCACATGTACATGAACAATGCTACGCAACTGAGCCGAAAGGCTTGTTGTGGTAAGACGTGCAAAGGTTTCATGCATAATAGACACAGTACGAATCTGCTCTTTAGAGAATTTGTCTGGACGCTTGAAATCGTAAATCTTTATTTTACGAGTATCGTTTACCGGCTTGAAATCCTCTGGCTCAGTGTTACCTGAACTGATCGCGGTAAGAAGCTGGTCTATTTCGTCCTGGGACAGAACTTCATTCATATA
>JAZSMM010000204.1:0-1577 GCA_045535895.1 Treponema sp. | reverse complement strand
ACATGGCTACGATCCGACTTTGTCAGCCCCTTCTGTTATGGTGGTGGCGGTATATCCCGGTGCATCCGCCGAAGACATGGAACAAGAAGTCACATCGGTTCTGGAGGACGATTTTGTCACTTTGCCGGATTTCAAGGGCGTGGAAAGTCAGTCCTCCAATTCAGTCAGTTTTGTAACGATAACATTTAGGGACGGCATAGACCCGCACGACCGAATCAGCGAGGTGCGAGACCGCATAAACAAGTTGATGGAACAACTACCCGACGGTCTTTCTGGCATACCGGACGTGTTTGTAGGTGGTGTGGAAATGCTGCCTGTCTTCTCGTTTTCCGTGGGTGCGGGCAAAGATGTAGGAACCGTTACCACGTATGTCCAAGAAACCTTAAGACCAAAACTCACCGCAATTTCGGGGGTTTCCAACGTGGAGGTTTCAGGCGGAAAAAAACTGCGTGTTGACGTCAAACTTAGGTTGGATGACATGAGTGCCAAAAGCGTTTCCGCGCTTGCGGTTTATCAAGCGTTGAACTACAGCAATGTTTCTCTGCCTGCAGGAAATTCCATATACAACCAAAAGAACATATCCGTGCGTTATAGCGGAGAGATTTCATCATTGGAAGATTTGCGGCAGCTTCCTGTGGGCGGCTCAGAAGACGGAATTATAATCAGGTTGCAGGACGTGGCGGACGTGACTCTGTCGTATCCACAAGCCGATGTTCATGTTACGGACGGAAAAGAACCTTTGGTTCTTGTGGAAGTCTTGAAACGCTCTGACGGAAACACCGTCAAGATTGCCCGGCAAGTAAAATCCATTTTGGCGGCATCTGAAAAAGAAACCGGAGGGGCATTGTCTTACAACATCGTCAGTGACGACAGCCGTACCATCTTGGCATCCTTGAGGACTGTTGTAATGTCTGGTGTTATGGGAATACTTATGGCAATCTTCGTGATTTTCTTGTTTCTCAACGATGTCCGTGCGACTATGATTATAGGGATTTCCATACCGCTTTCTATACTTTTTACCTTTGTTGCGATGAAAGTGTTCGGAATAACTATAAACTTGATGAGTCTTTCTGGTATTGTTGTGGCGTTGGGCATGGTTGTGGACGGTTCAATCGTTATGATAGAGCAAGTCTTTCGCCATTATTCCCAAAAAGACGGTCAGGGAAAAAGTCTTCATTCCGTTGACAAAGCTATTTCCATAGGTGCGGACGAGGTTGGTTCTTCCATTTTTGCAAGTACGGCGACCACTGTTGTCGTCTTCATTCCGATAGCAATGTTGTCTGGGATAGTCGGCATGATTTTAAGGGATGTCGCCCTGACACTGATTATGGCTTTGGTGGCTTCTCTTGTGTCTGCCTTGGTTGTTGTCCCTTTCCTTCTGCATGTTTTGTTGAAGCCGGAAAATCACAGGCAAAAGAAAGTGTCCATTGTAGACCGTGGCATGGCAAAATTGGAAGAAAAATACCGTTCCATGTTGGAGTGGGCATTGGCTTCGTGGAAATTCGTGGTGTTCCTTGCGGTGTTGGTTTTTGCCGCCTCTCTTTTCATCACGACAACCCTTGGAGTGTCGTTCATTC
>JAZSMM010000033.1:0-5885 GCA_045535895.1 Treponema sp. | reverse complement strand
GTTCATATTGGACAAATAAAAGTTTGTAATATTGGAGATAGAGCCGCCCTGTTTTTGCAGGGTGGCTTTTTTTGATTGCAAACATATGTACCGAAACGGATATATCTGATATAATGTAAATATGAATTCGCCTGTTGAAACACTTGATTGCAAGGATTTGCTTAGACGAGAGAGGGTTTGTTCTTGCTTCCAGCCTATTGTTTGCTTGCGGACTGGAAAAATTTTTGCCTATGAAGCTCTTATTCGTGGAATACATCCTGGTTCCAATCAGGTGGTGTCTCCTGCGGATTTGTTTGCCGCCGCCGATGCCCAGAACAAATCTGTGGAATTTGACAGAATCTGTCAGCAGTCTGCTTTGGAATATTTCAAGGAATTCAGTAAAACAACGGACTCGCTTCTTTTTATGAACATAAACACGTCTTTGATTTCTGCTGATGAAAAAAACTTTTCCGACCTTGACTCCATGACCCAAAAGATGGGATTTGACCCCGCCGCAATAGGATTGGAGTTGATAGAATCCAGAGCAAAATCCTGCGATGATTTGACTGCTTTTGTGAACCACCAACGGGATACGGGGTTTTTGATTGTCGTGGATGATTTTGGTTGCGAACATTCCAATATGGAACGATTGATTCAAATAAAACCCGACATAATCAAAGTTGACCGTAGCATTATATCCGGAATTGAGTCGGACCCGTACAGGCAATCCATACTCAAGTCAATTCACAATCTGTCGCAGATGACAGGTTCCCTTTGCTTGGCAGAAGGCGTGGAAACAGTGGAAGAAGTTTTGACCTGTTATATGTTTGGCGTGGATTTGTTCCAAGGCTATGCGATTGCAAAACCGGAATTCAACTTGGAGCGACTTGAAAAAGAAACCAAAGAAAAAGTTGAGGAACTTAGAAAGAGAATAAAGACAGAAGCCGTACGGATTCTTCGGCAAAAAAGACGGCTTACAGGAGATGTTAATTCTTTGGCGGACTGGCTTATCCGCCAGATTACCACGGATCAGATAGAACTTATGGAACCGGTCTTTCAGGAATTCATAGTGATAAATCCTGAAATTGAGTGCATCTATGTGCTTGACGAAAACGGCATACAAGTATCCAATACCATTGTTTCTCCTTTTCTTTCTGGAAACATGGTCCGTTCATATATTTTCTCGCCATCCACAATCGGTACGGACAATTCTTTCAAGCCCTACTTTGTTTGTTTTGAGGCTTTCAATGTGAACCGCTATTTGTCCGACCCTTATCTTTCTTCCGCTTCCGGGAACATGGTGCGTACCTTGGCCGTTAAGTTGTGGAACAAAACAAAGAACGCATATGCAATTCTTTGCATAGATTTCATAGAAGAAGAAATAAAAACGCCATTGTCATAAAGGAATGGTTGAAATGATTTGTATTTCACAAAAAACCACATTGTCTGGCAGTATTTCTGTTCCCGGTTCTAAAAGCCATACAATAAGGGCTTGCTTGCTTTCGGCTTTAGCAGACGGTACTTCCTATATACGCAATCCTCTCCCCAGTCAGGACTGCATGAGTGCGTCAAGATGTGTGCAGGAATTGGGAGCGAAAGTTCATATGGACAGGGACAATTCCATTTGGACCGTTTGCGGGGCGGGCGGTGGCATACATTTGCCGGCTAATGTGGTTGACGTTGGAAACTCCGGTTCCGTCCTGTATTTTATGGCTCCCATTGCCGCTACGTTTGACGGATGGAGTGTTTTCACCGGTGATGAATCCATACGCACAAGACCTGTTAGCCACCTTGCGGACGCTTTGGTTCAACTTGGTGCGCAGGCGTATATTTCAAGGCCGAATGTAGACGCTCCGCCGTTTTTAATCAAAGGTGCGATCAAGCCGGGAAAAGTGACCACGGACGGACGGCTTTCCCAGTATATAAGCGGCATAATGATGGCTGCTTCTCGCATGGAAGGTACGACGGAAATTGAACTTGCAGACCCAAAGGAAGTCCCTTATTTGGACATGACCCGTTTATGGCTGGAATCCTTGGGAGTTCCTGTTGTTATGAGCCCCGACTACAAGCACATCAAAGTAAGCGGTCCGTGTAGGATTTGTGCCATGGACAGGACGATTCCGTCTGATTGGGAGGCTGTTGCGTTCCCTCTTGTTGCCGCCCTTTTAACTGACAGCCAAATCACAATTGAGCATATAGACGGTAGTGGCAGCCAAGGTGACCAGGCCATTGTGTCTGTGCTGCAATCTGTTGGCGCCGACATAGAATGGGACAGGCATTCTGAGAAATTGATTGTGCGTGGCGGTTCCAAGTCACACAAAGGAATCGGTTGTGCCGGCAGGCTCTCTGCTGAAAATTTGGAAAGCGGCGAGTTAAGGGTGAACTGTGCCGGATTTCCTGACGCTGTTCCCGCATTGTGTGTTGCCGCGTGTTTTATAGAGGGGACTACAGTCATAGAAGACATTGCTGTATGCCGCCGCAAAGAAACGGACAGAATAGAGGTAATGAAATCTGAACTGGCAAAGTTGGGGGCAAATGTGGAGTGCGGTGCGGATTATATTGCCGTACATGGTCATAGCCCACTGAAAAAGGATGGTTCAAAGAACCCTGGGTTCCGTTTGCATGGTGGAACTGTGGAAAGTTGCAACGACCACAGGGTCGCCATGTCTTTTGCGGTGATGGGGCTTGCGTTGGACAGTCCTGTTCATGTGAACGATGCACAGTGCTGTGCCGTTTCTTTTCCGGATTTCTTTGCGGCAATGAACGGAATCGGAGCAGGAATTCAGTGTTGCGAATGAAAAACAACAAGTTTTTTACACATAATCGGCTTTTTATGTTATAATCTTCTGGAATAATATCTTGCCTGTGAGGAGTGTTTTATGGCAAAGAAAAGTAGTTCAATGGGTCTATTGTACCTTGTTGGCATGGCACTTGTTGTCATTGGTTTTTTCCTTCCCATGTTCAAGGCTGGTCCAGTCAAGCCGAATGGTTGGGATTTCCTTAACTTCAAAGACTTTGGTTTTGTTACAATCGGTGGTCTTTTGATTTTGATTGGTGCGGTAATGGGATTGATTTTGAATTTCATCAAAGCCAAGAACGGAAAAATGCTCAAACTGATTGCAATCGTCCTTTCAATTGCGGGTGGTGTCGTGCTGATTATTGGGTTCAATGACAACGCTCTTTACCGTGCGATTGCCAAAGGCTTTATCAAGCATGCGTTTGTGGGCTTTTATGTTGTTCTGGTAGGCTGGATTGCAGCCCTTGTAGGCTATTTTTCAAGCAAATAATTCGAATTTGATTTTACATCTTGAGACCGTCGGGTAACCGGCGGTTTTTTTTGTCCCGTTTAGGTTGACAAAGACTGGGGGATGTTGTATAAATTAACACATGAACACTTGTTCATATATCGATTTATATAAAAGGAGGTCTTATGGAAGGCGAAAATAACGCCGAGTTCATCCATATCCATGACGACATGGTTCGTCAGGTGAATGAAAAAATGCCTGCCGAAGAAATGTTGTTCGACTTGGCGGAATTGTTCAAGATTTTTGGGGACACCACACGTATAAAAATACTGTTCGCTTTGTTGGAGTCCGAAATGTGCGTGTACGACATAGCGGCGTTGTTGCATATGACCCAGTCGGCGATTTCACATCAATTGAGGGTGCTCAAGACAAACGGGCTTGTCAAATTTAGGAGGGAAGGGAAACTTTTGTTTTATTCGTTGTCGGACAATCATATAACATCAATTTTAAGCCAAGGAATGGAACATATAGAGGAATAAAGAATGAAAGCAGAGGAAAAAAACAAGACGGGATGTGGTTGCGGAAGTTGCGGCCATTCGCATGGACAAAATGGTTGCGAGGATTCCAGTGGCGGTTTGTTAAAGTTGATTGCATCGGGGGTTTTGTTTGCAGCCGCCTTGGTCATGGGATGGTTTTTTGGAGTGCATGAAGGCTGGCCTGATTCTGTGTTGGAATGGGTTCGCTTTGTTCTTATGGCAACCGCTTTTTTGATAAGCGGTGGAAAAGTTGTTGTTTCTGCCATAAAGAATATTTTCCATGGCAAATTTTTTGACGAGAATTTTTTGATGACGATAGCCTGCGTTGGTTCTTTTGCCCTTGGTGAATACCCGGAAGCTGCCGCAGTGATGTTGTTCTATCAAATAGGTGAATATTTCCAGGATTATGCGGTGGGAAGATCCAGAAGGTCGATATCATCGTTGATGGAACTACGCCCCGATTACGCTGTCGTTGTCACAGAATCAGGTGTAAAAAAAGTCGATGCGGATTCCGTTGTGGTTGGTTCTGTTGTGGAGGTGAAGCCGGGGGAACGTGTTCCTTTGGACGGAATTGTTGAGTCCGGTTCTGCCTTCTTGGATACTTCAGCCCTTACAGGTGAAGCCGTTCCGCGCAGAGCCTTTGTTGGGGACGAGGTCATGGGCGGTTTTATAAATACAAGCGGTGTCTTAAGGATAAGGACAACCAAGACTGCAAGTGAGTCCGCCATTGCTCGTGTAATGAAACTTGTGGAAGATGCAAGCGACAAAAAAGCTGCTTCGGAAAAGTTTATCACAAGGTTTGCCAAAGTTTACACACCGATTGTTACTCTGGCTGCTTTGGTCATTGCACTTGTTCCACCTGTCGTATTGGGCGGTTCTTCATGGGCGGTATGGATTGAACGTGCTTTGGTTTTTCTTGTGGTTTCATGTCCGTGTGCCTTGGTGATTTCTGTACCATTAAGTTTTTTTGCTGGGATAGGGGCTGCTTCCAAGAAAGGCATATTGATAAAAGGCAGTTGCTTTATGGAGTCTTTGGCAGACGCCCATACTGTTGTGTTTGATAAGACTGGAACATTGACAGAGGGCGTGTTTCAGGTGGAGGTTGTTCATCCTGTTGTAGAGAATGGGTTTACAAGCGATGAACTTGTGGCAATTGCGGCTCATGCAGAAAAATATTCCAGCCATCCCATAGCTGTTTCTTTAAAAGAAGCCCACGCCAAAATTGTCTGCGCGGACAATGAAGAGAAGTCATGCGATTGCTGCGAAAAAATTCAACTGGTAGACGTACAGGAAATGTCTGGGCAGGGGATAAGTGGGGTTCTGGAAGGAAAGCATGTGCTTGCAGGAAATGCAAAACTTATGGAGACAAACAATGTGGCATCTTTCAACCAAAAAACAGATGAATGTGCACAACTTGACGGCGGCACCGTTGTTCATATTGCTGTGGACGGCATCTATGTCGGACATATTGTTATTTCCGATAGAGTAAGAAAAGACGCTCCCATAGCATTGAAAAAACTTAGAGAAAACGGAATAGAAGAAATTGTAATGCTGACCGGAGACGGAAGTGCCGCCGCAAAAAAAGTGGGACAGCAACTTGGGGTGGATGTAGTTTTTGCAAATCTTTTGCCGGAAGACAAAGTTATGCAAGTTGAACGACTTGTCCATCAGAAAAACATCAATAAAATGGACACAAACAAAAGGTTGGTTTTTGTTGGAGATGGAATTAACGATGCTCCTGTCCTTGCTCGTTCTGATGTTGGCATGGCTATGGGAGCTTTTGGTTCAGATGCGGCGATAGAAGCAGCGGACGTAGTTTTGATGACAGATGATCTTTTGCAGATTCCAGAGGCCCTGCAAATCGCACGGCGTACACGCAGAATTGTGATGCAGAACATCATGCTTGCCCTTGGGGTAAAAGGTGCGGTTCTTATCTTTGGTGCGCTTGGCTTTGTTTCCATGTGGGCGGCAGTTTTTGCGGATGTAGGTGTATCTTGCTTGGCGGTATTCAATTCAATGCGTTTGTTGTTACAAAAAAACTGTCAGTAACCGGCTTCCATGTCAATCACTACCGTCGGTGGGACCCACTTGCCTTCCCCCACGTTTACATGCACACGGTTGCATG